>DATHLW010000331.1:0-9012 GCA_035487675.1 Mucilaginibacter sp.
AATGTTGCTGATTATTATGTTTCGGGGCTTAAATCAACGTTGGACGACAAAGAAGTTCCTTTTGTTACCCTATCAATGTCTGACGCCGTGCCACAACGAGGACAAGAGGTTCTTAACGCAGTAATAAATACTTATCTGAAATATACTATTGATGAGAAGAACAGAAAGACTGAGGCTACCATTAAATTTATAAATAAGCGTATAGATTCTATAGGGAAAGACCTCCATATGAATGAAGCTGAGATACAGAGTTATGCCAGCTCTCAGGGGATAACGGATATTACTACTCAATCCCAGCTTTCTGTGCAGGACGCGAATGCCAGCCAAAAAGCACTTGACGATATTAATTTACAAATCAGGATTATTAACAGCATAGAAAACTATGTTAATTCTCCCGGCGCCAATAAGCAGCCATCAACAGTTGGCTTGCAGGATGCAAGCTTAAATTCAATGCTTGATAAGCTTACGGAGACAGAATTGAGAAAACAGAACTTGCTGGCAAATAACCCTCCGGACAACCCTGTTTTTGAACCTATTAATAATGAAATAAGTACCCTTCAGGCCAATATAAGAGAGAAGATCCGTAATGATAAGGAAACCTTGTTGCTTACCAAAAGTCAGCTGCAATCTAGTTATTCGAGGGCCGAGGGTCAGATAAGAAGTGTCCCTGGTCAGCAAAACCAATACAATAGCATGCAGAGGGATAAAGATGCCGAGGCTAAATTATACTCTTTCTTGCTGGAACAGCGTGAACAATTGTCGCTAAAATATGCTTCGACCGTATCAGATGCCAAGGTGGTTGATTATGCGCATGCAGGTGATGCTAAATGGCCAAAGGGATCAATAGTTTATTTCCTGGCTTCTTTTATTGGATTTTTGGTGCCGGTGGGCCTAATTTATACCAGAAATAGTTTTGATAACAAGATAACACATCGCAGACAAATAGAGTTGGAGTTGGATATACCTATACTCGGTGAACTATCATTCCAGGAGTCATCTACTCCTATAGTAATCACAAAAGAGAGAGGAAGCTTTGCTATCGGAGAACAATTTAGGGCACTCCGGTCAAAATTGTACCAGGTACTTAACAATAACGAAAATGGTAAAGTGTGCCTGGTTACTTCGAGTACCTCAGGTGAGGGAAAAAGCTTTGTAAGTGCAAACCTGTCTGTTACATTGGCCTACGCAGCAAGAAAGACGATCATCCTTGAAATGGACCTGAGAAAGCCTAAAATATCATCAATTTTTGAATTGCCGGAAGAACAGGCGGGAATTAGTGATTACTTGGAAAATGATTATTTAAAGATTGATAATCTTATCCGCCCATCCGGGATTCCGGGGCTTGATATAATGGGTGCAGGTACTATTCAAGATAATCCGTCGGAATTATTGGAAAAAATTAACCTGGATGATCTTATTTCCTATCTGCGCAAAAAATATGACTTTGTAATAATTGATACCCCTCCAATACACCTTGTTACCGATGCTTTAATAATTGCCAGGGTTGTTGATGCCGGATTGTACGTAATAAGGCAGGGATACACTTTGAAAGAAGAACTTGATTTTATTAATGAAGTAAAATCTGAAAATAGGTTTCCTAAACTAAATCTCATTTTTAACGGTATAAAGAGAGAGAAGTATGGGTACGGGTATAACTATAACAACAGTTACTATAATACCTATGCGAGCCGCCCCAAAAATACATTTGGTCATGCAATGAAAGGGTTCTTTAGCAGGTTTTAGCCGACAAATTACCGTTTTATTTCATTAGCACCAGTTCAGCTAACCATTTTGGTTTGGTCAGTATTTCAGTTGAGAACGCTGTCATATTAATAGTTTTATATGCCTCGTTTGGTCTTGATGTACTGCTAAAGAGTAAGATGGTAGTCATAAACACTTGAATGCCCGAAATAAAAATGGTAAAATAATTTACAGGAACTGTGTCAAAATTTAGTATAAAAAATTTAAGAGCGTTAGCTTCGGAATATTGGAAAAATCCTAAAGCAAGACAAATATTGATGCTGTTTTCGGTTAATATTGCCGGCATTCCGATGGGGATTATAACAAGTATAATATATACCCACTACCTGGGGCCAAATGGCTGGGGCGATTATCAGTTTTTAGACAACCTTTTTAACTTTACGGTATTAGTTTGCACATTCGGTTTTTTTTGGGCAGCAAATAGGGCCCTGGTGCTAAATCACGATAAAGAAAAAGCCAGACAATACTATGGGGCGAGTTTTGTCATTCTGCTCGGAATGTTTGTGGTAATGTCTCTTGGGTTAGTAGTTTATTCATTCTTTGACCCAAACCTTAAAGAAAAGCATCTTAGTGACATTTTATTCTATTCAATCCCTATAGGGTGGGCCTATTTGTCGATAAATTACTTTGAAGTCTTATTCCAGGCTGATAACAAGATGAATTTACTGGCCGTTTCGAGATTATTTCCCAAAATAGGTTTTTTGCTTTCGGCGATAATTATCTATTCATTGTTTCGGCATGTAAAAACACATCGGCTTGAAACCGCCTGGGCCTTCTACGTCTCAACGCTTGGCCTGGTGTGCATTTACGTTTTAATAAGAGTTAAACTCTCCTTTAAAAATTTAAGAAGTTCAATTTCCGAAATATGGGGGCACAACAAATCTTACGGATTTCATGTGTATATAGGGTCGGTATTCTCAGTGGGGATCAATTCCCTTTCTCCTGTTATAGTGAGTTATTTTGGATTTAATAATAGCGGGGTCGGTTTTTATGCATTGGCGGCATCTCTTGCTAATCCGATCTCATTTATCCCCAATACAATTGCCACTACTAATTATAAAGAGTTCGCCTCTCATCAACGCATACCCAAAAAGCTTACGGTCGTAACCATTGCTTTGACGTTGTCGTCTTTGGTTGCGTTGTGGGTTATAGTGCCGCCATTTATCAGATTTTTTTATGGCGCCAAATTCAATTCAGTGATCATGGTTAATTTTATTGTTAGCATGGGGGTTGCATTTTATGGTATAGGCGATTACTTTAACAAGTTTTTAGGAGCACATGGGTTAGGAAAGCTACTAAGAAATACATCGTTTATTACTGGTTCTTTAACTTTGATTTTTAATTTTGTATTAATACCACGCTACGGTGTTAACGGTGCCGCATTAACGAAGCTATTTGGAGGTTTTACCTATCTTACATGTATTTTGTACTATTATAGGAAAACGATAAATAAACTGCCTCCAGGTCAGGTTGAAAGTGTTCAAGCAGAGTAAATATGGTTAAAGTTACGTCTTCATCCGATAAAACTGTCCGCTACCTTTATTATGGTATTTTATTTGTTTTGTTTTGCCATTTTATTGCGCTGATTTTTGCTCAATATTATATGAAGGTCAATGCGGACTCAGCTGAAAGTGGCTGGTATTCCAAACTTGCTTTTGTAAGTGATATTGTTTTAACCCCTATTAGCCTCTTTCTTTACTTTAAATATCACAGATATTTCCCTTTTGTAATTAATACCTGCTTTATATTAATGCCGGTATTGGTGTTTATATCTTCATTCAATGATCTTGGACTATTTGTGCAAACGCCTTCTGTATTTTATTCCCCCAAAGGTTTAGGGACCTGGCTCAATTTCGGGATTCTTTATTTTGCAGTTGAAGAGGATTATACCGAGAAATTGTTAAAGTGGTTCAAATATTTTTGCTACGCCTTAGTTGCATTTAATTTGGTGCAGTTAGCAATGGCAGGCAGTATTTCAAATAGGGATGTAGCCTTAAATGCCATTCGGGATACGACAGTTGTGTTACTTTGGGTTTATCCATTTTTCTTTTTGGACACTGATGATAAAACAAATATCGCCAAGCTTACAAAGTATGGTGTCATGTTGCTTATTACATTTTTTGTTTTCGCAATAGCTTCAAGAAGCTATTTATTGACGATGGCAATCATCATTTTCATCAAGTTAAGAAGAGATTTAAAAGAAGGCAAAAGCACTTTTATATTAATATGCATGATCCTGATGGGGGTTATGGCAGGCTACTATGTAGTTGTAAATATTGATAAATTTGGTACACTTAAGGATATATCCACCGTTTTTTCAGGAAGAATGGGCGAGGATAGCCGTAGTAGCCAGTTGAAGGAATTTATGGATCAATTTAACTGGGATAAATTATTCACTGGTGTAGGACCGGCAGCAACATGGAACTGGAGTGGTGATTTGAAAGCGCCCTATCAATGGTTGGATAATCAATTTATTTTGATCATTTGGTGGTTTGGATTGCAAACCTGCGTACCATACCTCGGCCACCTTGTTTATAGTTTTTCTAAAAGAAATCCATTAAATTTAATACGAGTTACAAACTCTAAGATCATTTTGTTTTTCTGGACTTTAGCGTGTGCCGGATTTGGTATTTATGTTACCATTTCATCAAGCGTATATTATTACTTTATGACTTTAATGATAGGCATTGTTACCGTAAATGTACGGCGGGTTATTGTTTACCAGGTGCAAAGTGATCCGGAAGTGAAATTATTAAAAAACATTGATTTGAGATAATGATTTTTTATATAGTAAAATAAGAATGGCGATAGTTAAATCGATATATTTCAAAATAAAGAAAATTCGAAAATTGTTCGGATCAATAAGTTATCTGACAGCATATGCATGGGGTATCAAAATAGGTAAAAATGCATCTTTTTTTGGCCGGACACGTTTTTTCAAAGCTAAAAATACCCAGATAACTATTGGTAATAATTGCACTTTCAATTCTTTTGCTACCAGCAACTGGATAGGTGTTGACCGGCCATGTATGATTTCTACACAGCGTTCCAGTGCTCAATTAATAATTGACGATGATTGCGGGTTCAGCGGTACGGTTGTTAGTGCTTTCAAATTAATAAAGCTGGGCAAGAATGTTCGTTGCGGAGCAAATACTCTTATTACTGATTCGGATTGGCATTTGGAAGATCCAAGAAGTAGTGAACCCGCTTCTATTGTAATAGAAGATAATGTTTGGTTAGGTGTAAATTGTGTAGTTCTGAAAGGGGTAACAATAGGTGAAAATTCTGTAATCGGAGCAAACAGCGTGGTGACCAAAAGTATTCCGGCAAATGTTATTGCCGCGGGCAACCCTTGCAAGGTGATTAAAAATATTAGTATGCAAAGCGAATATTCCGCAATTTCATAAATAACATTTAAAAAGATTTCTTACTTGAAATTGTCATAATTCTCTGCAATGCCTTTACAATAAAGTTGCAAAAAATCAAAAATGTAAATTCACTTGGAATGTATGAAATTACAATATTAATAATATTATGTTATTTAATTAGTAGATTAATAAATAAAGTAATTTTTTTTGAAATTTTAATTGTTTGACATAAATGAAAAAACTTAGGGTAGATTTATTGTATCTTAATAAGATTATTTATACCCCTGCATTTGAAATAATAAAATGAACATCACAATAATATTAAATGAAGCCTATCCGCATGGAATGGCTGCTACGAACAGGATTCATTTATATGCTAAGCGATTTAAGGAACGTGGACACGATGTAGAAATTATAATTCCCCGGCCAACAGAACGCCACAAAACCAATGCGTTGAATTTTGAAACAAAAGGTGAATATGAGGGAATAAAATTCAGATACCCCCTTAGTCCGATAAGAAGTAAATATTTTATTAAACGCCGTTTTAACGATTTTATATCTTTCTTCAAAACATTAGGCTATGTTGCAAGCAAAAAACGCAATACAGATATATTGCTTATAGTTGATAACAGGTGGTATATGATTGTTACCTATAAAATATTTAGCCTGATTGATCGATGTAAATTTGTATTGGAAATAAGCGAATTCCCTTTTGTTTTTGCGATAAAACGCAACATTTTCAGAAAGATATATATACATCTGTACATAGAAAATATATACAAGCTGTTTGACGGGTTGATTGTAATATCTGATAGCCTTTATTCTTATTTTGAGGAAAAAATAAACAGGAAAGCCAAACAGATCATTGTTCCCATTATCACCAACACAAATAATTTTCAACACACCCATAATAATAGCGGCGAGATAGTTTACACAGGCGCATTAAATCAATTTAAAGACGGGATAATGGACCTGCTGCGGGGTTACACTATTTTTACCAAAAAAAACCCGGGAAAGAAACTGGTTTTGATGGGTGATCTGAATGTATCTCCGAATAAAAACGAAGTAATAGAGTTCATCGACAAAAATAAAATGCAGGATAACATCGAGATTACCGGCTACGTAGACAGGCCGGTAATGATCGAAAGAATGACTAATGCTGCTGTCCTGGCTTTGGCCAAACCCAATAATAAGCAATCAGAGCACTGCTTTCCGACAAAAATAGCTGAATACCTTTCTACAGGTAAGCCGGTGTTAACCACAACTACAGGATCGATCCCCCAATATTTGACCGACAGAAAGGATTCCTTTTTAACAGAACCTAATGATCCTGATCACCTGGCTCAAACCTTATCTGATATTTTTGCAGATTATGGTAAGGCGGAAATCGTCGGGCAAAATGGACGCAAACTGGCCCAAATTGAATTTGATTATACTGCCCAGGTAGATCGTATCATTTCCTTTTTTGATGAATTGCTGGAAAAGAAAAAGTAAATCGCCCCCCATATAAGACAATTAAATAATTAACGCGTACAAAATCTAGGAATGGAAAATTTACAAAGCCAAAACCCACTAAACATATTAATGGTAAACTGGGTGTGGTTTCAGGTAGGGGGAGACTGGACCTATGTTGACAATGTAAGAAAACTTTACCAGGGGAAAGGGCATAATGTAATCCCTTTTGCCATGAAATCGGATAAAGATTTTGATAGTTACGGATACGATAAATATTTTGTCGACTTTATTGATTATAAGAAGCTTAACGCTAATAAGAGTGCAATAGGCGGTATCAAAGCGCTGACAAAAAGTATCTATTCCAAACAGGCTAAGGTAAACATGGAAAAATTGCTTACCGATACCAAAATTGATATAGCGCATTTACATAATATCAACCACTATATTACTCCGAGTATACTCCCGGTACTTAAAAAGCATAAAGTGCCTGTGGTATGGACCCTGCACGATTATACTTTAATATGCCCGGAAAACTCATTCATATCCCATGGCAGTATCTGCGAAAAATGTCGTGGCGGCAGGTTTATCCAGTGTGGTATCAACAAATGCAAAAAGGATTCGTACCTGGCAAGCTCATTGGCTGGCTTAGAAAATTATGTACATAGGTACATGCACCTTTTTAAGCATGTAGATTATTTCCTGTGCCCTTCAGAGTTTTTGTATAAGAAGTTTTACGAGTTTAACTTCTTCAAGGACAAATTAAGGCTGACAAATTTGTGTTTTAATTTTAACCGTGAGGCTTTGGCTGCACAGGAGAAGAATGATGACGAGAAATATATTTTGTACGTAGGTCGCCTGGAGAAAATTAAGGGCGTGTCCACACTTATGAAAGCAATTAGTGGATTAGATATCCCTCTTAAAATAGTAGGAGGCGGTAATCTGCTTCCAGAATTCCAGGAGTACATTAAAACCAATAATATAACCAACGTACAATTGTTGGGTCATAAAAGTTTGCCGGAGGTTTACAACCTAATTACCAACGCGCAATTTACAGTATGCCCATCTGAGTGGTACGAGAACTATCCGTTTTCTGTAATAGAAGCAATGTCCTTTAAGAAAGCGATTGTTGGTGCAAGAATAGGCGGAATACCTGAATTAATACATGACGGCAAAACCGGTTTGTTATTTGAATCGTTTAATGCCGATGACTTGAGAGAAAAGATCGTCAAACTTTGGAATGATGATAATCTCAAGAAGGAGTTTGGTGAAAATGCATACCAGTTTATATCTAACCAGGTGAGCTACGAGCGGCATTATGGGATTTTAAAAGATATCTACAGTAATTTAAACGTTGCACTCTAACTGATACCCTGATGAAGATAATGGTAATGGGCACCCGTGGTATACCACATATCCCGGGAGGAGTGGAAACACATTGTGAGCACCTTTATCCAAGAATGGTAAAAGGTGGCGAACATTCCGTTACTGTGTTATGCAGGAGTAATTATGTTTTAGATAAAAGCCTGAATGAATACCAGGGTATTAAGCTGAAGAACATATACTCACCTGATAGTAAATCATTTGAAGCTATTGTGCATAGCTCTCTTGCAGTAATGCATGCAGCTGTTAAACGCCCTGATGTACTTCATATACATGCCATAGGCCCCAACCTGGTTGCTGGCTTAGCGCGTTTGTGCGGCCTCAGGGTTGTGATGACCCACCACGGCCCGGATTACAAAAGGATGAAATGGAACGGTGTAGCCAAATTTTTCCTGAAAACAGGCGAATGGATGGGAGTGAAGTTCTCCAAAAGGGTTATTGTTATATCGCAGGAGATCAAAGATCATGTTGCAGAAACATATGGCCGCAAGGACTGCGTTCTGATTCCAAACGGTGTGGATAAACCGGTGATTAGCACTAATACTGATTATATCGAATCGTTATGCCTCATTAAAGATCAATATATTTTTACATTGGGCAGGTTTGTTCCTGAAAAAGGATTTGATTACCTGATACGTGCCTATGCTCAGTCAACTATCTCTAAAAAGTATAAATTGGTTATTGCAGGTGATGCTGATCATGAATCGGAATACTCGCTCGAACTGAAAGCACTGGCTAAACAAAACAATGTTATTTTAACAGGCTTTATCAAAGGTGAAAAACTGAGGCAGCTTTTTTCGCATGCGGCATTGTTTGTTATCCCATCGTTTTATGAGGGGCTTCCTATTGCCCTGTTAGAGGCTATGAGCTATAAGCTGCCTATCTTATCCAGCAATATAGCTGCAAATACCCAGGTAAATCTTCCTGCAGAGAATTATTTTGAAATAGGCGATGAAGCTTCGTTGTTGAGCCACCTTAATAATATCGCCCTAAAGGAACATGAGCGCATTGATTACGATATGCGACAATACGACTGGGACCTGATAGC
>DATHLW010000332.1:0-13111 GCA_035487675.1 Mucilaginibacter sp.
ATCCGTCACACTGGAGGGCGACCATAACCTTTCAGCAATAGCCCCCGCACGAGGCCATATCCTGCCGTCAATATTATCGGTATTGGCAAGCTCGGTCCATTGTGCGGCCTCACCACCCATAATATTCGGATTGGTGGCCGATGCAAAATCAGCGTTATTATAATGAATATAAGCAGGCAAAAACAGGTCGAGATAAAACCCTTCCGATATCAGCACCGGGTTATGTTGCGCAATATCATTCGGGCTGCCATTCGATTTGATCATGCCGTTATCCTGCGGTATCCATTTATGCACAATAGCATCAGCAGGCAGTTTATCGTTGTATATCTCCTCCCACCCTATCATTTGGCGGTGATGCTTTTTCATCACCCCATACACTCGTTGCACAAAATATCGCTGCAGATCGTCGGTGCTTTGCATCTGGTGTTGCGTCATCCAATCCATTATCTTCGGGTTCAGTTTCCAGGCCATACCATTATTCTCATCAGCACCAATATGTATATACCCTGCCGGGAAGATCGTAGCCATCTCACTAACAAACTTATCCAGGAAATCATATACCTTTTCGTTAGTAGGGTCGAAGGTTGGACCGACCATATTAGCTATAATGTCGGCTATTGAATTACCCTGCGGTACTTTAACCTCCGGGTGCTCCTTTTGCCATTGCATCCGCGGACCAGGATGATATGGCCCCGGCTGACTTGCCAGTTCCGGGTACCCGGCAAACCAGCTTTGTGCATGCCCCGGCATGTCAAATTCAGGCACAACAATGATTCCCCTGTCTGCAGCGTATTTGACAATTTCTTTTAATTGAGTTTGGGTATAATAATCGCCATTAGAGCCTTTTTGATGCAACAATGGGAACACTTTTGATTCCACCCTAAAGCCTTCATCATCCGTTAAATGCCAGTGCAACACATTCATTTTCACAGCCGCCATCGCATCAACATTCTTTTTCATCTCCTCCAACGAAATAAAGTGCCGCGCCACATCAATCATCAGTCCGCGCCATTTGAAGCGGGGAGAATCCTCAATCACCACACACGGGAAATAATACCCACTCTCATCCTTATCACAAAGCTGGATTAGTGTTTGTAGGCCACACAGCGCGCCTATCGTTGTTCCTGCATTTAGTACAACCTGCTTTACAGTAACTTTAAGCGAGTAGCTTTCATCCATACCGATACCCACCACAGTCTGTGTTTTAACACTCACTACCAATGTCGCCGAATCATTTTTATCGACCGAAGTAATATATTGCTGACCGAACACCAAACCTGTTTTCCGGTTCAATGCCTGGTAAGCACGGTTAACCGCTTTATATAATACGGTATCCGTAGCACTACCTTGTACCGATACCGTGAACTTATTACTGATGCGATTTTTGCCGATAGCTTGGGTCAGTTGTTTCGGCGCAGGCATCAGGTTCAATGTATTTTGTTGTCCGCTAACAGCAATACAACAAGAAAATAAGAAAGCAATTAAGATGATCTTCTTCATATAATAATTAGTCGTTGTGACATGGATTATTTTCAATTTCTTTCAGGCCTTTTTCGGTACACATTCCCCTGATATAAACCTCGACCAGGTTCTTAAACAGTTCGTAAGGATTGCTCTTCCGTTTTTTATCTTCCGGCCGGGTGATACTGGTATACAGTAATACAATGCCGTTCAAGGCTACCTCCGGAATAATAAATGTTTTAAAATAGCCCCCATCAATTCCCTTTTGTATCAGGGGGATGAGCAAACGCCCATAGCTCTCGCCGGAACGATTGATAGCCGCATTTTGCAGTTCAGGATAATAATAATTCAGGTCGTGGAAAAACTCCTGGGTCACGCCAAAATCTTTGCCAACTGCTGCCCTGAAAAGAATAAGCAATTGGTTTACAGGACTACCATTACCGCTCAATATCGCCACAAACTCATTGTGATATCCGGAATATAGCACCCGCAGGCATTCTTCCAGCAAGTCTTCCTTGCTTTTAAAGTACTTGTAAACTGTTTTGGTAGATATACCCATCGGCTCAACCAGTTTTTTTATGGTCATATTGCGGATACCATATTTCAAAAACTGTTCAAGAGCAACTTCTATGATCTTCTCTTTCACCTGGAAAATATTTTTATGTAAATATTTTCCAAATGTATAAGAAAATATTAAACATCAAATATTTTCCATGAAAATTTTATAATTATTTTTGGAAGGCGTTAATCCAACGCACTCATTGTCACATCGATAATATCCTGGAATATCTTTTTATCAGTACCAGACCTGGCAGTCACACGAATACCTTTGATACTGTTCAATATAAATTGGGCCAATGCATGCGCATTTTTCTCAGCGGGTATCTCGCCTGTGCTTTGTCCCTTTTTTATGGCTTCGTAAAAGTATTTCTCCAGTTGCTTATCGTTTTCGCAAAGCATTTTATTGATCTCCTGGTCATGCGATGCCAGCTCGACAGCCGCATTTACCAAAAAGCAGCCTTTGTGCAGATCATCCCTCAGCAATTCGGTCACGATGTACTCAAACATTTTCCTGATCGCTTCTTTGGCAGTAGGCGCATTGTCGACGCTGGCCTTCATCTCATTTATTGATATCTTTTTATAATTCTCCAGCGCCCTGATAAACAGCGAATGCTTATCTCCAAAGGTGTCGTACATGCTTGAGCGGCTTATGCCCAACCCATCTACCAGGTCCTGCATGGAAGTCCCGTTATACCCCTTGTGCCAAAAAAGGTTCATGGCCTTCGTCAGCACCTCATCTTCATCAAAATCTTTTGTCCTTGCCATAACAGAAAAAGCTTTGCCCCTTAATGAGCAAAGCTATTCTTTTTTGTGATTAGTTAATTGGTGATCGGTGATTAGTGATCGGTTAACTGGTGACCAGTGATTAGTTAATAATAGTTCACTGATACCTGATCACCAGTCACTGCTAACTGCCAACTTATTTACCGTGTTCCGCCACCTGCTAAAATAGTTTCGCCGGTCAACCAGCCTGAATCGTCAGATGCCAGGAATACTGCAATCGGTGAAATATCTTCCGGCTGACCGATACGTCCAAGAGGAGCAGTTGATTCTGCATATTTCTGGAAATCGCTGCCAATGAATCCTGCGGTATGAGTTCCTTCAGTTTCTACCATACCAGGATTGATTGAATTTACACGGATCTTTTTCGGGCCCAATTCTTTTGACAATACCTGGGTGATCGAATCCACTGCACCTTTGGTAGCAGTATAAATAGCGCTTCCCGGAGGAGTGATACGGCTCACAACTGAACCAATGTTAATCACACTTCCACCGTTAACACCAAAGCTTTTTACTGCGCCTTGTGTTGCCAGCAACAAGCCCAATACGTTAGTATTAAATTGACTATGGAACTGTTCTTCAGTGATTTCTTCTATATTGCCAAATTGGTATATGCCTGCGTTATTCACCAGGATATTAACGCCGCCAAAAGCCTTATTGGTTTCGGCAAATAAACGCTCCACATCTGCTGTTTTAGAAACATTGCCCTGCACAGCTATTGCTTTTCCGCCTTTACCTGTTATCTCAGCAACTACCTTGTCTGCACCTTCTTTCGAAGAAGAATAATTTACAACAACTGATGCACCTGCTTCGGCTAAACTTTTTGCTATTTGTGCACCAATACCTTTAGATGCGCCTGTAACTACTGCTACTTTGTTTTCTAATTTCTTCATTGTTTTATTTGTGATTAATTTTTCTATTCGGAATAATCGTTCCGCAAATATAAACACAAAACAGAACGATTGTTCCAGTATAATACAAAGATTATTCATTGATGACAATTCCGATAAAATGATGACAATTCATTCTACCAACTCAATCATCCTAATCCAACTTACTCAACTCAATCAAACATAAAATGAAAATAAATTTGCTGCATACTAAAAATATTAGTATCTTTGATTATTCCTTTATGCCAGTTGGCATTTTAATCATAAACCAACATTATGAAGTATTTTAAGTCGGCCAAAAAATTGGATGAGCAGATTGGTCAATATTTTAAGGATATAACCGATCCCCCTGATGATAAAAACCAGGTAAAAGCCAATAAGCCAAAAACAGAGACCGATTTCTCCACCATTGCCGGATTGGCTCTTCATCTCGGCTTTTCCAGCCGGCAGGAAATGGAAGAGTATGAGCTCAATGGCAAATATGCCGAAAGGATCAGACGCGCCCGGCTGCGTATCATGGCCGATTACGAGAAAAAACTGCATGTCACCTCCTCCACCGGGGCCATATTCGCATTAAAAAGTATGGGCTGGAACGATCGACCGGAACCTAAACCGATTGACGATGCAACAAATACCAAACTTAAAGTGGAGATTGTACAAACGGGTCCGCCATTGGCCGCATCAGAAAATGAAGTGATATTATAATTTAAGAACCAGGAGTCAAGAACCAGGAACCAGGAAATAGCTGCAGGGTGAAATAAAAAACAGTTACGGAATATTTCAGCAAGCCATTATTAATGAGTTACTTTTCTTGATTCCTGACTCTTGATACGCATGATTTGCTACCTGGTGTAATAATAATCCTCTTCCTCTTTATAATTTGTGGTAACGTTATTGATGATAGTATTATAAATCAGTTCAAAGTGCAGGTTAAATTTGGAGGATGTTAACATATTGATCTGCGAACTGCGTGATACAACATTGACTGGCGAAATAGTACCTGAAGAGCTGGCAGCATCGTAAAACCCTATCATATTGCCAAATCCAGCAATAGCAACATTAATGTTAAGGCTCGAATTGGCAATGCTATAAGTACCGCTGGTTGAATCCATGCCCATTACGGCCGCATTACCGCTACTTAAAGTACCATCGGTGATAACAGTCCTCCACAAGCCGACACTATTAAACGTATTGTCTTTATTAAACCGGGCATGGCTCACTTCGGTGAAGGAAGCCGAATAGGTAGTGTCTGTTTTCACTGCACCATTAACATAAATTACTGTTTTCTGTTGCTGCAAATTCCATTTGCCCAATATAAGCGATGACGCATTAGGACTAATAGAGTTACCGTTGCCCCCTTTCTGACAAGCCGTAAGTGCGCTTAATGCTAAACAGATAAGGAACAGATAATAAAGCTTACACATGTTATTCAGGTTGATAAAGGTTCGTATGAACTAAAAATAAAGTTATAAAATATTATTGAATTAAAAAATGTCCGCTGATTACCAGGCCTCTGTACTCTTTACAAAAAACTATCAGGCAACCGCCCATACAGTTGTTAACCAGGGTGGCACCAGTTCCGGTAAAACCTATGCCATTATCCAGGTATTATTTTGCATCGCTTGTGAAACGGCCAACCTTGTAATTACCGTCGTGGGGCAAGATATTCCAAACCTCAAAGCAGGCGCATTACGTGACGCATTGAAGATACATTCAGAATCCACGCGGACAGCCGCCTGTGTCAAATCATACAACAAATCGGAGCGTGTTTTTGAGTTCATCAACGGAACCATCATCGAATTTAAAAGCTATGACGATGCCCAGGATGCTAAATCCGGCAAACGCGATTACCTGTTTGTGAATGAAGCCAATGGAATCGACTGGCAGATCTATTGTGAACTGGCTTTACGCACACGCATCAGAATTTACATAGACTACAACCCAAACGCTGCATTTTGGGCGCACGATAACCTACTTGGCCGCGATGATGTTCAACTCATCATATCCGACTATCGGCATAACCCGTTCCTTGACCAGGCCATGCGCAACAAGATCGAATCGCTCAGGCGGGTAGATGAGGAACAATGGAAAGTGTACGCGCGCGGCCTGACAGGTAAAATAACAGGATTGGTTTTAACCAACTGGCAGCTGTGCGACAATATCCCACAAGATGCCAACTTACTGGCCGTCGGGCTTGATTTTGGTTTCACCAATGACGAAACCGGTTGCATCGAAGTTTATCGTTACAATGGCGAATTATGGATAAACGAGCTGATCTACGAAACAGGCCTAACCAATCCTGATATATCGGAAAAACTGACTGATCTTGGCATAAGCAAACGCACGGAGATCATTGCGGATAGTGCAGAGCCAAAATCTATAGAAGAATTAAAACGATTGGGGTGGTACATCATCGGGGTGAAAAAGGGCCCCGATAGCATCAAAAATTCAATCGACATTTTAAAGCGATACAAGCTCAACATTACCCGCAGCAGCATCAATCTTCGCAACGAATTAAGTCGCTATAACTGGCGGACGGACAGATCGGGGCGAACAATAAATGAACCCGTTGACCGTTGGAATCATTTGGTCGATCCGCTGCGATATATTGCATTAAATAAATTAAAAATCAATAAATTAGCTAAACCAAAAAGCCGGCTTCCATACAAGAGCGCAGGCTGGCAGGCTCCGCTCTCAACTATGATTAATATATGATCGAAAAAACGCTCAGAACCACCGATGGCAAACTAAAAGTAAGGATACCGACCATCCTGAATGAAATTACCCTGGGGCAAATGATGCAGATGCAGAAAAAGCATTACCTCAACGACCTGGAAGCAATCAGCATCCTCTCGGGGATACCAAAAGAAGAATTGTATACCGTCAGTAATTTTGATGATTTCCAGGTATTTGGTGAGTATGTACAATCATTAGCCCACCAGATCAAATATCTGTACAATAGCGATATCGTTCCGCACAAAGTGACCTTTATGCTGGGCAAGCGCAAAGTAGTGGTCAATGTTATTCGTAACCTCTCAGTTGAGCCTGCCGGAGCATTTTTAGCAGCTCGCGACATTATTGCCGATGAGATCAATGCACATATCAGCCTTTATGGCGAAGAAGGCTGGCAGGAACATTTCCAGCCATCACTCAAATCCTGCTGTAATGTGCTGGCCCAATACTTTTTCTGCAGGGCAACAGGAAAAAAATACGACGAATACGAAGCCGAAGAATTTAACGAAGAAATAAAAAAACTACGGGTAACGGAGGCGCTGCCCATTGCCAAACATTTTTTTTCCTGTTATCCCGACTTATTGAAACAGAAGATCGGCTTCTTTCAGCGCCTGCATCAATACTGGAGAAGAAAGCAGGTATTCAGGCGTTTGAAAAATTTAAATACATAAACACAGTCAACTCCCTCGCCGGCGGCGATGTAACCAAATGGGCCGACATACTCGCCCTCCCCTATGATCGTATCCTTACCAAGCTTTTGTTAAATAAAACGGAGGCGGAATATCAGCGGAGGTATCAGGACTTGTTGAGTGGGCAGCGGTAATGTTTTTTAGCAATCGCAATAAGTTATGAAGTCAAAATATCATTTAACATTTCTTTAGCTATTCGTTTAAGATTGAAAAACTTCAATATCATTTGAAGCACGAAAACTGATCCTATTAAAATACCAAAATAAGTGCCGTTAATAATGCCAAAGACTGAGAAAACAACAGCAATGATGGGAACGAATATTATCTCGGACAATGCCAGTGGGCGATATTCAAACCTTACAATATAATAATCTTCATAACTAATGATTTCAAACTTTCCAGACTCCAGCCGACTAAAACGCTCAGACCTCCATACTAATCCACTGGAATGGCTGTTAAATACTACGCTTTTATCTGTAAAGCCAAGGACTCCGTAGTTTTTGTTCTTTAATTTTAGAAGTATTTTGTCAATTACAATACCGGGTTCCAGATGAGTACTATTCTGAATTTCAAAATTTAGGTTCATGTGATGAGGTTTTTCCAAAGATACTGCTTTTTGTCTGAACCTGAATAAGACAGAGGGGGAATATCAACGCATATACCCGGAACTTTTGAACAACCAAAGGCAGACCCTCTCTTGAGAGTAATTATATGCGAGTTAGGTTAAGCTAATTTTTAATTACCCTTGGCTTTTTAAAGCCTAGTAACGTAAAAATTATTCCTAAAATCATTGGTGTGAGCAAGTAGTTACTCTTGACACTTGTAAAATAATAAAAGCACACACATAAACCACATAAAAACACACCAGCCCAAAAAAGAGATTTGTTATAAATTTCCATTGTAGTAGGGATTGACCGAAGTTACTGCTTTTATTAAACCTTTTCCGATAAATAACTAATCTCTAATCACCACCCCATGCCCATACGTAACCAAATAGAAGCGATAACGCAATCGCTTACCGAACAACCCGCCTTTATTTACGGCACTGTCAACGAAATTAACCAGTTAGCCGACGATGCATCTTTCCCTTGTGTCTTCATGTACCCGCTACAGCCTATTGACGTATCACCACAAATAAATGGCTCAGTAGATAATACTTTTTCAGTCTACCTTGAGTTTCTTTACAAAACCGAGTTCGACCAATTTACATCCGGAAACGAAGATTACGTGAACCAGGCTCTTCATATGGCCAATGAGTTCATCGTCAAGGCATCCAAATACCGTGTAGGCGAAGGCCGCTACTTCCGCATCAAAGCAGGAGACAGAGCCAAATGCATGCCGGTGTATAATAAGTTCGACGTTAATTCGACAGGCGTTAGTTTGACTATCAGTTTAGCAACAATGTTTTTCGAAAATTATTGAGACCATGGACAAAAAACAATGACCAATGACTAATAACCACCTAACCACCTTCCTAACCTCCCTCAAAACCGACCTCATCCACTCCATGCAGGCAAAGGGTAAATATGCTACCGGGCAAACCGCACAGCAGATCACGATCGAAGGCGATGGAGACAATTATCAACTGAATTTACCCGCCTATATAGAGGCGCTGGAAACCGGCCGCTCCCCTACCGGTAAAAATGCTCTGCCCGGCAGTCCGCCTATGATCGACCGTATCAAACAATGGTGCCAGGCAAAAGGCATACCCGATAAAGCTGCATGGTCCATCAAAAAATCAATCGACAAAAAAGGTTACAAAGGCATACCCGGAATAATAAGTGAGCCCTTAGGAGATGCCAACATTAATCTAAGGCTCAACCAGGCGGCAGACCCAATGGCCGATGCAATTGCTGCGCACTTAGTTGATTCAGTTGGATTAAGTTGATTGAGTTGAATAGGTTGAAAATGGCCAAAAACTTAATCCATCCATTCACATCAATATAAAACTTAATCAACCACTTAACTCAATCAACTTAATCCAACTCAATCAACCAATCAACTATGTCTTTATTTCCCCAAATCCAGATTACCAACCAGGTTTCCACAACCTCGGGCGGCATTATCTATACTACCGGCGATGTTTACCTCATCATCACTGATGAAAACAACAACCCTGCAAATGGCGATAATCTTGCGGTTACCGTTGCCTTTTATGACACCGGGAACACCAACAATCACGATTTTATAGTACCGGGCCAAAGCCTGCTGATCTACAGCGGCATACTTAGCAGGAAATATGCTTCCGACGGCACCATTATCGACATCCGCAATTTTACGGTGGTCGATTATTCAGCTGGTACCCCAAGCCCCAACCCAACCGTTTGCGACGCAACGATCAATGCCGTTATTACCGATAAAAAGGAATCAGCACCCGGCGCCGCCGATGGACAAGTCACCATCAACGCTTCATCCAGTTATGGCCCCATTCAATATAGTTTGGATGCAAGTCATTACCAATCCTCTCCTACTTTTATAGGGCTGACCGGCGGCTCTTATACCGCTTACATCCGCGATGCCAATAACTGTACATCAGTTAAACAATTCACCCTGCTTACGGTACGCAACCTGCTAATATCCGACCCATCAGTCGATCTCGGCAATGGCAAAATATCCCGCTGGAATGCAGCCTTTAACCCAGTTGTTTTTACCTACCAGCGTAAAGATTTCGAGGTGACGAGCATCACCCAGGACAGCCAAACCCAAAAGGCGCAGCTAAACATCAATGCAACAGTAATCAGCGTAAAACCCGGCGAAATAGTTTATGTAAATGCCGGAGCCTATAAAGGCACTTACAACGTTTACCAGGCACAATACAATGCGCTTATCATCGATACACCTTACGTATCGTCAACTACAGGTGGCTATATCAACATCAACAGCCTGCGCCCATATTATAAAATGCTGACCAACATCACCTACCAGGATAAACTAACAGGTCGGCAGCAAACCATCACGGCCACCAACAGGCCCGACGGCAGCGGCATCGTCAGGGCCGATTTTTCTAACTTTCTGCAAAGCCTGCTGCGCGCAAAGGACGAGAGCAATTTCACAGAAGCCAATTTCCGGGATGATAACCTGAGCGCCAGCTATCAAATACAATATGCCGAAAGCTGGGACGACGGAACAGCCAGTGGTTATGTATCGCCTTACATTCCTATTGCTGACCCTTACTATGTGCTTTACGCCGCCAAACAATTAGGCACGAAATATGGTGGCAACCTGGCAGCTTATGTCCCGTTTGCAACGGTTGCAGATAGTTCGCAATTAGCCAGATGGGTGACTGATTTTAACGAACCTGCCTGGTCAAACGGCTACCCATTTGATATCGGCTTCATCTACAGCGAATATATGCTCGGGTTAAATATCTATTGCGGGCTTACACTATTAGACATCAACCGCAATCCATTACCTGGTGATGCACAAGCCAATTTCCTGTTGAATGAGGACGGCTCATGGCTACTCAACCAGGATGGCAGCAAATTGATCATTTCAGGACAAACAATATCCAGTACCCCGCTCCCGGCCCAATTGGGATTGAACCGCTTGTTGATCAACGGCAATTTCCCTGCCGAAGCTTATTACTTCACCATCGCCTTAAAATATGACGATGCAGAGTCCGTAACCCATGCCATCACTCAAACCCAAACCATTCGTATTGATGATGCCGTAGATGAGCGCTCTATCTACATGCGCTGGATAGGCTTAAGCGGGAGTTGGGAATATTATCGTTTTGTTTACAACCAGGAAATTTCGCTCGATGTTCAGAACGCTACTATCATCAAAAACTTTGTATCCGATTGGGAAAATCAGGACAGTATTGAGGAGGTGATCTCAAAAGATGCCGGGCAAAAAATGAAGATAATGGCCGAGGACCTTTCTACCAACGACATCAAGGGATTGCAATCAATTAAGTACTCACCAAAGGTGCAAATGCTGGTGAACAAAAACCCCGTCAAATGGCAAACCATCGTCATCAACACCGCCACCTACAGCGAATATGAAACCATGAACGGACAGGCACCTTTCAGCATTACGTTTAATATGCCATCCATCAATATACAAACCCAATAAATAACCATAAATGAGAATAATCATGCACAATTGCAAACAATGATTAATAATTATTCGTATATTTGAATCAATTTTTAAAAATCAAAATCATGGCAACGCCTATTAAAGCAACTCCTGTTTTAAGTGGGAATTCCTCAAAGAGGTTCAATTCTTTGTTGCAATCCCATGAGAACACTCGCGTTTCTGCCGAAGAAAAAAACAAAATATTTTCCTTGGTTGATAAAGTATTGTCCAAGAAAAAGTAACTACTCTTGGAACTTTTCGACTTCACTTTTATAGAATTGACGGAAGATTATAAGTTCGGTAATTTTAATTGTGGAGAAGATGATATAACAAATTTTTTATTTGAAGATTCAAAGAATTATCAGCGCGAAAAGATGGCCAACACTTATCTTTTCATCGATGATAATAATGATATAGTTGCTTATTTCTGTATTTCAAATGATTGTTTAATTGACAAGGGAGAAGAAAAAGGCTTTACAAACCAAATATTCAACAGATTTCACAGAAAAATAAAACTTCCAAACTCAAAAAGAATACGTCAATATCCTGCTATTAAAGTAGGAAGATTAGGTGTCGATGAAAAATATCATCGTACAGGAATTTCATATCAGCTTATGGATTTCATTAAAGGATTTTCATTAAGAGATCATAAACCAGCTTGCCGGTTATTATTGCTCGATGCCTTAAATAAGCCAAGACAAATAAGTTATTATGCAAACAATGGATTTACATTTTTATTAGATGATAGTGATACAAATAATAAAAATAGAATAATGTATTTTGACTTTCTCCATTTAGCTTAAATTGGTGACTAGTCAAATTACTAAATAGCATATCAGCAATGAACCATTGAACAAACGCAATGACCCTTACTTACTAAGCGTTATTTCTTGCAAATTATTTACAACTATGCCTGCGCTGGTATAACTATAATTGTCACGTATGATGAGTGTATTACTGGTTGGCATTTCAAATGTGCAGGCAGTCGACATCATAACGGTGGTGATACGCGAAAAAGTAATATTGTTACCGGAAACGCGATAAGTAAAACCGGCAGGGGGTATTATAACGAAGTTGGGGTCTATAGGAGCCTTCTCAAGGCCTGTACCATCATTGTTAAATTGGTAATAAACATTAGTAGCAGTATCGGAGTAACGGACTGTATAGGGTGTATCCGTAAAGGTATTTGACGACGCCGTTATTTTATACTGCCTGAGATACCATTTGCCTACTAATGCAGCCGGTATCTGGGGCCTGGCATCCTTTTTACAGGCTGACAAACAACACAGCAGGACCAGGAAAAGTACCAGAGCATATTTACGCATTGAGTTTAGATTGAAATTGGAAACTCTAAGATATGCTAAAATTTTGATAATCTTAGCGTTGCAGATTTTGGGTGGTGTTTCAGTTTGAACTTAATTTTCTTTTCCATTCAACATTTCGTTCATCAACATATTTAGTAATCCCATATCTAACGTCAAATGTGAAATTTTTAATTGATTTCCCTTGTTCCTCGTCCATCCCAACGTATGTCGCCTTACTACTGTCGAAATAATACACATACCTATTTATTTGTCGTATATTATTAAGTTCTTTTCCGTTAAATAAGGTTCCGAGAAATGTTATCTCAAACGTTGTAATTCCATCCGATTTTTTTGATAAACTAAGAATATCCTGCGGATAACGAGTTTTTCCATCGCCCATTATAGCGAATTGATGATAACTTCCTTTGGTTAGCATATATGGGACAGTTAAATAATTGGTATTATAAAATCCTCTCCCATCTCTAATTGTATCACTGGAAATAACTTTTTTCAAGAAAACCAGAGTATCAAGTTCTCCCTTTTTTGATATGAAAACAACAGTATCCGATTTATTATAGGGGATGAACCATTTTAAGTCATCGTTTGTAAAATCTTT
>DATHLW010000333.1:0-3073 GCA_035487675.1 Mucilaginibacter sp.
CTGATAGCAGCTGGCATCATGCATATATCATAACATGTAAAATCTTCTATACTCCCGTTGATATTGCTGGCGGCATACATGTTACCGCTGCGTGTAGGCATAAAATCATACATCCCGTAGCTTCTCTTAAGATAGGTTTCCGGCCCGCTCCAGCCTTTGGAAGTGCGATGAATCTGCATTACGCCGGAGCTTCCTCCCCCGATTAAATAAAGCGTGTCGCCGCCTGGTGCAAAAGCTGGTGCATAAAATTGCCTGACCAGCAGTGTCGGCCCGATCCACCTGGCTCCATCATACCTGTAAACTTGTATCGAAGCATCTTTACCACTAAACCAGGTATTATTTCTGCAATAGTAAAATTCTTTACCGTCTTGTGAAAATGCGCATCGGTCCATTGAGAAATAAGGCGTATCATTTATAAGTTGCGGTGCGAATTTTACAGGCGTGCTACCCGGCGGAGTCTGTCCTAGATAAGCATCCGGGCTATTCCAAAAATTCGTTTGTGCATTCACGCTGATGCTAGTGGTGAGCAACCCAATTATTGACAAAAAAGTGAATTTATTCATCTCATTTCTTGATTTTTTCGAATCTATGCCCATGCCCGGAGGAAGGCAAATTTTTTCGACAAACACAACTTTATAGCCGACAAAATCAATGAAATTTTCGAATTTCCGGCAGTTGCAAAAAGCTTTTTTTTGTCATAACCCGAACTTAAACTAGATTGACTAAGCAAAAGCCAGGGACTCCTTTCTAAAAATATCATTCTTAGATTTGCCCCTCCTACCCCCTCAGTGGTTTTTACAGTCATTATTCTTACCGGGGTTAACGAATCTGTTTTAAAGATTTAGATTCAATTATACTTAAATCCTTCAATTTAATGCGGACGAGTCAAAAATTTACACTATTGAACACTCTCTGTACCAAAAACGTACATTTCTCACTTCCTATAAGTTCACATCTTGTTGCTTTTCAGATTTATAAGTAAATGGCATTATTCTTGGCGCTTTTTGCCTTTTACGCTTGCTTAACACTTAATCTTAATTCCACTATGTTAAAAAATTATTTGAAAACCGCATGGCAAAATCTACGCAGCCATAAAGCCTATGTCGCAATTAATACTGTCGGGTTAGCAGTAGGCATTGGAGCCTGCCTGCTTATTTTCTTATTAATTCAATATGAAACAAGCTTTGATAATTTTCATCAAAACAAAGAACGCATTTACAGAGTGGCTGCAGCAACAAAAACAAAGAATGGAATGAATTATTCGCAAGGCAGTGCCTTTCCCGTAGCAGAAGCCTTACGAATGGACTATCCGCAACTGGAACATGTTGCCCGCATATATGGTCGGAATAATCAACAGATAACTATACTTACTGATAAAGATAATGCAGCACAAAAAAAATTTAAGGAAAATGTATTTTTTGCCGAGCCTGAATTTTTCGAAATATTTAATTTCCCCTTCCTTGCAGGCAATCCGAAAAATGCCTTATCAGAAATGAATACTGCAGTAGTTACACAGGAGACTGCGGAAAAATATTTTGGAGATTGGCATACAGCCATAGGTAAATTCATTAAGTATGATAACGATAAAGATAAAGTTTGCAAGGTAACAGGCGTCCTGAAAAATATTCCTTCTAATACAGACTTTCCCCTGCAGGTTGTGCTTTCTTTTAAAACTACCAAGGGCGAGGACGGTTCGACGGATTGGGCCAACGAGGACGGATCATTAAACACTTATATAGTGCTTCCAAAAAATATGTCGTCCCGACAATTCGATAATGACCTTAAAACGTTTGTAAAAAAGTACGCGCCTGCAGCATATACGAACCATGGTTATATATTACAGCCGTTGACCAATATACACTATGAGAGCGAGTTCGGAACTTATCGGGGAAGTACATTCAGCAAAACGTTGATTACCGCATTAAGTTTAATAGGCCTATTTCTTTTAATTATTGCCTGCATCAACTTTATAAATCTTGCTACTGCACAGGCAGTAAACCGTTCAAAAGAAGTAGGCGTCAGAAAGGTTTTAGGCAGTAGTAAAAACCAATTGATTATTCAATTTTTAAGTGAAACTTTTCTTATTACGCTCGCCTCGGTTGTACTAGCAATTGTGTTTGCACTCATTGCATTACCTGTGCTCAACTATCTCTTACATATTTCACTTGAAATACAACTCGGTTTTCCATTGATTGCATTTTTATCCAGCTTAATTATTATTGTTACCTTTTTATCAGGCTTCTATCCTGCAATTGTTTTATCGGGATTTAATCCCATAAAAGTCCTGAAAAGTAAATTTACCAGCAAGACTGCGGCCGGACTTTCTATGAGAAGAGTGTTGGTTGTTTTCCAATTTACAGTGGCACAGACATTGATTATAGGAACGTTAATTGTTGTGAGCCAAATGAATTTTTTTAAAAATGCATCTATGGGTTTTGATAAAGATGCGATCGTTATGGTGCCTTTGCCGGGTGACAGTGCACGTCTATCCAAAATGGATGCTTTAAAAACACAATTGCGGCAACTGGCAGGGATAAAAAATGTGAGTATCAGCAGTTTTAGCCCGATGGACCAGGCGGGTTGGGACGGTGATTTTAAATTTGATAATGCCGTAAAAAAATCAGACTTCAACCCGGATTTTAAATGGGCAGATGCTGATTACTTTAAAACTTATAATATTCAGTTCATCGCGGGCAAGCCGTATTACCCGGCTGACACCGTTAACGGATTTGTAGTGAATGAACTGATGGTAAAAAAACTGGGCTTTAAAAACCCCGAAGATATTTTAGGTAAGAAAATAAATATTTTTGATGGAAATATAGTTGCTCCAGTAGTTGGAGTAGTAAAAGATTTTAACGGCAACTCGATGAAAAAAGAATTGAAGCCTGTAGCCCTTGGTTCATGGAAAATGGTTTACCGGGTATTCAACATAAAAATACAACCGCAAAATGCGAAGCAGACTTTGGCAGCAATAGAAAAGCTTTGGAACAATACGTATCCAGATTATGTTTATGAATACCAGTTTCTCGATGATAAGATTGCCAGCTTTTACAAGCAGGAAAACCAACTTTCG
>DATHLW010000334.1:0-7273 GCA_035487675.1 Mucilaginibacter sp.
CCAAAAACTATTGATTTTACTGCGCACACTGTTACAATAATCGGGTTAAAGCTATCGCGTAAGCCTATAATATAATCGGTAGGGGTAATATCGCGTGTAACAACGCAAGCAAGATATCCGCCGCTTAGCCCCAATACTACTGAAATAATGGTCAGCAGAGGGATCATGGACAGGCCCGAAATGATCTTAGGTGAAATAAGGTAGCCGGGGGTATTTACACCCATTATCTCCAGCGCATCTATCTGTTCGGTAACCCTCATGGTGCCGATCTGTGAGGCAATGCTTGAGCCTATACGCCCTGCCAGTACTAAAGCCGAAATAGTGGGACTAAACTCGAGTATAGTAGAATCGCGCGATATGCTGCCGGCAATACTTTGGGGTACCAGCGGACTGTTTAATTGGAAAGCTACCTGCACAGTTGCCACTGCGCCAATAAATACTGAAATGATACAAATTATACCCAATGAGCCTACGCCCTGCGAGGTCATTTCGCGCATCACTTCAGCCCAGTAAACGCTGAATTTCTCTGGCTTTCTGAAACTTAACCTTAATAAAAGTATGTATCTTCCTAAAGTATGAAACATTAAAAGTTTTTATAAAACGGTTAAAAATACATTTTTTCCGCTTCTGTCCAACAAATTACCGGCGGCGCCGCTTTTGGATGTTAATTAATTGTATACTTTTATGGGTCGACACCCCATTTTATGCAGGAATTACCATTTGATATAACCAATATTGATGCCGGTGAAATACAGGCGCTCGAGGCTACCTACTTATTGCTTAAAGCAAAATTTAAAGTATCCATCAGTGAGGATCAAACCTTTGATATCAGGGATTTTGATATTTTTAGCCACGTTGATCCCGATAATATCGGCGGCACATTGTTGATCAATCATCCTGAAAGCGGCTGTTACCTTATTTTTTTAAAAGCACCGAACCCCGGGTCTGCTAAAGATCAACACAAATACCAGGTTTGGGCGACGGCTACGTTAAGAAATGATTTTGGCCGGCTTGCCGTAACGCGAGAAACTGTTGCCGATAAAATGGCAAATCCCGGGAGTCCGACCGAAATATATTTTAAGGATGATCCTGCCTTCAGCAAAAAGTTTAATGTAGCAGCCGTAGATAAACAAAAAGCGTCCCGTTCAATGACAAAGGCTTTCAGGAACGTAATAACAGAGATTGGCAAAACTAACTGGGAGATAGAGATAGTAAATAGCTCACTGGTAATAGGTGGTGTTCACCCTATAGATCCGAAGCAAGCGGTCTATCTTGCAGAGATAGCAGGCAAATTTTCAAGGGTAAAATAGATCGTAAGTTTTTAGAATATTATTCCCTGCTGCATAGGTTTAATGCGTTAAGCCGATGCAGGGCCTGAATAGTATGCTGTGTTCTTGATTAATCAAATAATTTTTTACCTCTGATAATCAATGTTGCGATGATTAACACCAGCGGTGTTATACATACGACGATTCCGATTAATGTTGATGAGTTCATGACAAATTGTTTTAAGTTTTAAGATCGATGTACTTATAATTTGTTATGCAATAAGTGTTCCTATGTCAAAAAACACCTGAAAATGCCATTAACAGGGCTTTTCCTTTGTAACTAATAGGCAAAAAATACTTAATTCGGGGATATTATTCTACAAAACGGATTTTTATCATGTATTCCTGATTTAACAGCACTAAATAACAATGATTCCATTTCACCGTTATTTTTCCCCTGTTTACCGAGAAATAGTTCGTGCTTCCCAAAAAGCATTGTAACCGTGTTGAAATCAAAATTAGATTTGTACTCAACAACAGCAGAATAAAATCAACCTGACACAACAAATGAAGAATGCTTTAATAACCGGCGCAACCAAAGGAATGGGACGATCAATCGCCATAGCTTTTGCAAAAGAAGGCACCAACCTGGCTGTTTGTTCAAGAAATGAAGGAGAACTGGCCCTGTTCAAAAAGGAACTATTGGAGATAAATCCTCAAATCAAGGTATTTACGCAGGTAGCCGATGGCAGCATAAAAGAACAATTACTAAAATTTGCAGCGTCAGCCGAACAGGAGCTTGGTTTTATCAGCGTTATTGTAAACAACCTGGGTATGTTTGACCCGATCAGCATACTGGATGAGGGTGAAGATGCTTTTGATAAGCAATTGAATACCAACCTGATGCCTGCTTATCACCTGTACCGCTATTTTGGCAAAAGTATGATCGCTGCACGCGAAGGGCATATTTTTACCATCTGCTCAATTGCAGCGCTGGACCCTATTGCTGCAGCCGGTACTTATAGTGTAACAAAATTTGCGCTGCTGGGTCTCAGTAGAGTAATGCGGTTGGAGATGATGCCTCATAATGTGAAAGTTACGGCAGTTATCCCGGGCTCGACATTAACCAATTCGTGGGAAGGTACCACGATACCTAAAGACAAGTTTGTATTACCAGAGGATATTGCGTCGGCCATTATAAATATTTATAAAATGAGCCCGGGCGCCAATGTAGACGAATTAATAATAAAGCCTGTAGGAGGGCAAGTGTGAGGCGTCCCGAGAGCTATAGGGAGGCGCAAGGCGGATGGAGAAAAAAATTAGAAAATAAATAAGAATATATAATACTCAGATTCTGGAATTCATAAATTCTGAGAATTCTAGTTCAGACAAAGAAAATGAAAACAGATTTAAACATAAATAAAATGGACAGGAAACTATATCGCGACGATTTCCATAAAAAGATTGGGGGCGTCTGTGCCGGCCTTGCCGAATATTTCAATATAGATGTTACGATAATACGCGTGATATTTGTACTTGCACTGATATTTCACGGAGGCGGCTTTTTGATTTACGTTATATTATGGATCGTGCTTCCTAAAAAGCCTTTCGTTATCAACCCAAATGTTGACTACAGGGTACCACCATCACCAAATCCCGGCGACATCCCGAACCAATTTGGTAGCAGCCCTTATACAGGCAGCGCGTTCCCTAATCAGCCACCTTATCCAAGCCAACCGTATCCGGTGCAGCCCCGTAACAGCACCTCGTTGGTAGCTATTGTTTTTGGTGTGGTGTTGATCCTGATAGGGGGTACTATTCTGCTGGATGACTTTGATATCCTGCCCGACTGGGATTTTGAAAGGCTTTGGCCTGTTATACTGATCGTAGTTGGTTGTGCCATCATGATCTCCGGCGAACGCAAAAAGCCATGGCAAAACCCTGAGTGGAACAAAGCAAATACAACTGAAGATAAACTGGCAGAAGACGCTGCTCCTGAAGCAACTCCACCGGCCGATAACGCACCAACGGTATAATTAAACTTTAAAAATTAAGATCATGAGAAACGATAAACTGATACCGGGCATGATCCTGGTGATGATCGGCGCAATATTTCTGCTTCACAATTTTGGATACATCCATTTTCACTGGATCAACCTCATACACCTGTGGCCCATATTTTTGGTAATTGGCGGTGTTAATCTGGTGTTTGCAAACAACAAATCAACCTGGGCAACTATTCTTAAAATATCTGTTGTTATTGCAGGCTTCGCATTGCTGGTATTCGGAAACTTTAACGACAGATACAGCAGATGGTGGTGGCCACATTATACTTATCATAACGATGACAATAATAACGATGCCGACGACAACAACGACGATGATAACAATAACGATGGAAAGATGGTTAAGGTGCAAGGCAACAGTACTTTTAATGATCCCTATAACGCAACTATAAAAGCAGCTCAGCTTAATATCAGCGGTGGCGCTACCAGTTATCAATTGAGCGATACCACAAACCAGTTGTTTAGCGCAGTAACCAAAGAAACTTTTGGCGGCTACGAAATGAATCATCACCAGGAAGATTCAGTTTATGTTGTAGATTTTAAAATGAAAGATGATCACAATGGGTTTAATTTTCATAGCGATAACAATGATAACGGTAACAGGGTAGATATTAAGCTGAACCCTAATCCGGTATGGAATGTTAAACTTGATGCCGGGGCGACCGATGTTAATTTTGATCTTTCAAAATTTAAAATCAGAACGATTAAATTAAGCGGGGGAGCTGGCTCATTCGCGTTAAAACTTGGTCAGCCGCTTACTTCTACAGATATTAATATATCAACAGGGGCGGCAAGTGTTAAATTTACCATACCGCAAAACGCCGCGTGCCGCATTACTAAGTCTTCCGCTTTTTCATCTGATGATTTTGAAGGATTTATCAAGAAAAACGACGGCGATTATGAAACACCAAACTTTGATGCTGCAAAAAATAAATTCTACATCCACTTTAGTGGAGCAATGTCGGGCTTTGAGGTGAAAAGATACTAAACGACAATTGTCAAATTTGAAAGTTGTAATGTTGAAAGGTTAAACCTGGATACATTACAACTTTTTTGTTTTCGCGTGCATTGATATTCGAAATTTATTGCATCTTCAAGCAAATTTCATCATATGAATACGCCTGAACCACAAAAAGTAAGCCCACCTGACTCTAGCGAAATAAAGAAAGTAGCGGGCAAGTCATTTGTAAAAAGAAACGCCTGGCTTATAGTAATTGTCGCTGTCTTTGCTATAGTTGGTATTTGTGGCTGGCTAGCGTATATACGTGTAAAAAGAGTGTTAAAGAAGTATGAAAGTGTAGTGGACGCCGACACTGTCAAATACAGATCATTGAAAGCGTCCAATAGTGTTTTTGTGGTGCCATATAGTAACACTATTAAGTCATCAACACTCAATATTGAAGGGTCATCTGCGGTTTTTAAATTAAGAGATGAAACAAGCAGTTTATTTAGTGCCGATACCAAAACCAAGAATAATAAATACCATTTTGAAGGTAAGAAAGAAGGCGCTGCGTATGTAATGAATCTTAGTTCACAAAACGATGGAAAGAAATCCAATTTCGCGCAAGGTGATGACTCGGTAAGAATCAGGCTTAATATTAACCCGGAGTGGGGAATTAATATCAAAGCAGGCGCAGCAGAATTTGATTTTGATCTTTCAAAGTATAAGGTGAAATCGATCAAACTTGATGGTGGTGCCGGTTCGTTTATTATAAAACTTGGTCAACCCCTTGCAACTACCGATATCAATATCTCAACCGGGGCCGCAGAAGTCAAGTTTACCATTCCGCAAAATGCGGCCTGCCATATCACTAAATCTTCAGCCTTCTCATCAAATGACTTTGAAGGATTTATCAAAAAAGGTGATAGTGATTACGAGACCCCTGGTTTTGATGCTGCAAAAAATAAATTCTATATTCACTTCAGCGGCGCCATGTCGAGCTTTGAAGTGAAGAGATATTAAGCTCATTTATACTGAATCATGGAAAAATCAAAAGGCATTTACCCTGGGTAAATGCCTTTTGACTGCGTATGGCAGTAGCTCTTGACTAAAAGTAACAATAGCGTGAGCAGAGTTTACACAATGAGTAAGGCAATCAAATATCCCTTACTCACTTAGACAAATCATTTTCTAAACCTCAATTTTTTAAGGATATTCTGTCCGATTATCTCGCCTTGTTTTACAGCCTTTACGCAGGAATTACGGTAATGGATACCCGCATATACCCTGGCATTGCTTACGTCCAATTCAAAGTCATTAAAGGAATCAAATGAGCGGGGCGCCATGCCCAGGTAATCGTAAGAGTGATCGGTAAAATGATAATGTTTCCCAAATAAACTTGTAAGAATTTCTGAGAAAACGCCTGCATTAATACAATGAGCAGAAACGTATTCAGGAAAATCGTAAGAAACGAAATGCCTGAAAGTAGTATCCACCTGGTAGAAGTGAACTTAGTTGAATTTTTAATTTTGAAAGTTCTAAATGTGAAAGAATTTTAATAATGTTTAAGGAGGTCGCGGGGATCATCTCCTAAGCAACCTCCTTTTATTGAATTTAATTATATCCCTAAACCAGTCGGCTATCTAATAGCATAGTTGTAACAGTCGCTTATTAATACAGGTGTTGAACTTGCGGAATCTATTACCTGGAAGTGAATATGGAACGCTGCACCTCGGGCAGCTGATGTAACATTCCGCCATAAATCGGCCTCTCCATTACCAAACGCATCGGTGTGAATCGATTGAGGCACCAATCCCAAGCCAAGCTTTAGCCAAGTTGTGCTTGAGCAGCCGGTACTGTCGGCTATGGGGTTCACCGCACGCTCGAGTATATACGCGTGATTCGGCTCAAGATGCGAAACGCGGGTATCAAGATCGATGATACGGTTTGTATCAGGATCTTGGCGGAACTCAAGAAAGCCGGAACCGCGAGAACCTTTGGTGGGGCTGGTAAGAATGACATTCAAATTGAAGGCTGGTTTGCTGCCTCCGGGATTGCCTCCTCCCCCTATAGGGAGATCTTTTATACAACTGAAAATTGTAGAAAATAGCCCCATGATCAAAACGAATTTAACCACATTGGCACTGGTGAATTTTGTTTTCATAAAAAATGTTTTAAGTGAAAAAACTAATACTTGCATAAATCTGTATCTAAACTATATTAATCAGGGTCTGACTGGAACGGCTATTGAACAAACTGCGGGAATGAATGAGAGACAGAGAAGAAAGTGCGGTTTGTACCAGGCAGAGAGATGAGTAACTTGATGGACGTGAGCTTAGTTGAATTTTTCATTTTGAAAGTTTTTTAAGGTGAAAGAATTTTGCTAATGTTTAAGATTTTCTTTCTCTCTTTGCATAGAGAAAATCATTGTTTTATTGCTAAAAACGACCTTTTAACGGTGCCGAATTATCTTTTTCTTTTATGTTTTTTATAAATTATCCAATTCACAATTTCTTCCCAAAACAGGCCGATTACTATTGCAACAAGCAACGTCAATATGGCCAGAAAGAAATCCATGATTAAAAGTACGTGGTAAGAAACCGCTGCAAAGCGCTGTTTAGCAGGCTGCGGATTAAAGGCGTTGAAACAGCCGGTTGATTTAGTAAATCAAACAGAAATGGAGTTGAATTTTCGTTTTATGCGCACAGTTACCTGTGTGCCGGCAGGATCTTTTTTATCATCATACAGATCGAAAAATTCTATTGGGGTAACTAATTCATCTTCGTTAAAATCAATTAATCTTTTCAGGGTTATACTGATGCCTCGGGACTGATGGATCGCCGCAGAATTATTTTTCCACTCTTCGGCTTTTTCCCTGCCAATACCATTATCTGTTATGTCGCAAACTAACCAGGCAGTGTTCAAGCTGACAGTAATTTTAATCTCCTTTTCACCTTCCTTTCTACTTAATCCATGCCATAGCGCATTTTCGACGAATG
>DATHLW010000335.1:0-3899 GCA_035487675.1 Mucilaginibacter sp.
TTGAAAGCAGCAGGCCTATAGGCGACCCTAACTGCGGGAACATGCCATACCAGGCTTTTTTTCCTTCCGGGGCATTTTCGGTAGCCAGCAAAACTGCGCCACCCCATTCACCGCCCAGTCCCAATCCTTGTCCGAAACGAAAAATCGCCAGTAGGATAGGCGCCGCTATACCAATGGAAGCGTAGCCTGGCAACAAGCCTATGGCAACTGTTGATGGGCCCATGGTCATCAGGGCGGCTACCAATGTGGCTTTACGGCCTTTGCGGTCTCCAAAATGACCAAATAACGCAGCACCCAATGGTCGTGCAAAAAAAGCCAAAGCAAATGTCGCTAAAGATTGCAGCGTGGCTGTGGCCGGGTCAGAGCCAGGGAAAAACAGCTTTGGAAACACTAGCACAGCCGCAGTGGCGTAGATATAGAAATCAAAAAATTCAATAGTTGTGCCGATCAGGCTGGCTATAAGGATACGCCTTACGGGATTTGCGGTATTGATTTGGTTCATCCGGTTTAAAGCAAAAATCAAATATGGGTATTCTCAGGTTATCGGAAGAAAGAAATTACAAGGATAATTAGCGGTAATAATGAATATCGTGTCTTAATTATAAAGTGCTAATCGCTCAAACGGCAAAATCAATCGATAGCACTGGTTTTGCTGACGATAAAAACTTTATTTCAGCCGAAGTAAAGCCCCCATCCTCTAAAAAGGTCTGGTAGTCGACCAATTTTCACCCCCGGTCTATTTCGTTTTAATAGTTAAATCATTTGTTTGTTATTCGTGGCGTTGAATAAAATAATGAACTAATATGGAACTACAGCAAACAGCGGTTATTGCATCTACTGATACAAGCCGCACCCAAAAATATTCTTCTTCTATTCGCTTGTGGCACTGGGCTAATGCGCTCATCATTACGGGCTCTTTATTGACTGTACTAGTTAATGCAACGGTACTTAAGCCTTGGATAAATGCCGGACTGATCGCAGACAAGCTGAAGGAAAAAGGGATCAATGTAACCGATGACCAAACCAGGTCGGCGGCTTTTGTTTTAAGCGATAGAGTATGGGCAATTCATACGTATTTTGGGTATGCGTTGATCGGACTGTTCTTATTTAGGCTTGCTATAGAATTATTTGGTTTGGCGGACAAAACCCTGATCAATAAGATCGGCGCTGCAAAACGTTCCTTTTTGTCAACGAAAGAAAAACGGGGTGCATCCCGTAACGAAATGCTTATTAAAACGTCATATGCTGTGTTCTATGTTTTATTAATGGTGATGGTAGTAACCGGCCTGGCGCTGGCTTTCAGGGACAATATACCTGCACTAAGGTCCATGCATTTTATCAAAGAAATACATGGGTTCACCATGTACCTTATCCTTGGATTTATCGTTATTCATCTTGCCGGGGTCTTTATTGGTGAAAGGAAGGAACATAAAGGAATAGTTTCAGACATGATCAATGGGGGGATCTGAATCTTAATTATAAAAAGATAGACGCAAGATTATAAAACGGCATTAACACGAATCCTATGAAAGCATTTAAAATTTTGTCAGTTGCTTTATTGTTTTTAGCAGCCTTAACCAGCTTTTCTCGTCCGACGTCTAAAGGCAGCAAAGTTTATGTATCCAACTATGAGAATGTATTGGGCACTTCACTGGAGATCAAAATCGATGCAACTTCCGATCAGCAGGCCGCAGAAGCAGAAGATGCGGCACTCAATGAAATTGACCGGTTGAATAAAATACTAAGCGGTTACGATGCGAAAAGTGAATTTAGCCGATGGATGAAAGCGGGTAAACAACCGGTTGCAGTATCTCCGGAGCTTTATGAAGTGCTTTCTTTATTTGAACAGTGGAAAGCGAAAAGTAACGGCGCGCTGGATGCTGCTGCGGAAACAATTAGTAAGGTATGGCGGGATGCAGCGAAGGAAAACCGGCTTCCTTCGTCAGTGGAAATTTCAAGCGCGGTAAAAGCGGTACAACAACAGCATTATATTTTGAACGAACAAAATCATACTGTCCAACGCATCAGCGATGCTCCCTTGATCCTGAACTCATTCGCGAAAAGTTATATTATGAATAAGGCAGCTAATGCTGCTATGGCTACGCCGGGCGTAAATGGCCTGGTGATCAATATAGGTGGCGATATCCTGGTCCTGGGCGAACATACCGAACGAATACAGGTCAGCAACCCGAAGGCGGATGCCGAGAATGACCCGCCTATAGCGCAAGTCCAGATCAATAATAAAGCTATCGCAACCAGTGGTAATTACCGCCGTGGTGAACTGATCGACGGAAAATGGTACTCCCATATTGTAGATCCGCGTACAGGTATCCCCGCAAACGGAGTGATCAGTGCAACCGTTATTGCAGATAGCGCCACTGATGCCGGAGCGCTGGCCACAGCCTTGAATGTGCTTAGTCCGTGGGAAGGTCAAAAACTTGTTGCTTCGATACCCGGAGCTGAGTACATGCTGATCACGGCCGATGGAAAACAAATTGAAAGCGATGGGTGGAAAAAGGCGCAGATAATTGAGGCGAAGCCTGCTGTTAAGCCTGTTCCCTTAATGTCCAAGGATAAGCTTTGGGACATAAATTATGAATTAGCCATCAACCTGGAATTGGCCACCATTGAAGGGATGCGCGTACATCGCCCCTATGTAGCGGTTTGGGTTGTTGACGAGAATAAAAAGCCGGTAAGGCAGATCACCTTATGGTATAATAAGCCGAGGTACCTCCATGAGATGCGCTCCTGGTATGCTACTTACTATAGTAATTTTTCGGCAGGAAGTAGTAATATCAGTTCAACAACAAGCGCGACAAGGTCGCCGGGAAAATACACATTAAAATGGGACGGGAAGGACGATCAGGGTAACCTGGTAAAGCAGGGCACTTATACCGTGTATATCGAAGCCGCAAGGGAGCATGGCACCTATCAGCTTATGAGCCAGGAAATCACTGTTAAAAAGCCACAGCATTTTGATTTGCCGGGTAACACAGAGGTTGCTTCGGCGTCGTTGGACTACCGTAAGAAAGCGGATGGAAACTAATAATAATAAGCCGCGAAGGGTAGTTAGAAAGGGGAGAAAAAAGCCTAATGCAGTATGGAAGACCCGTACGGCTACTTTTTCGCGCTGGTTGCATGTTTACCTCTCTATGTTAAGTTTCCTTGTGGTGCTCTTCTTTGCTGTAACAGGCCTCACTTTAAATCACGCCGACTGGTTTGATGGCAAGCAGGTAGAAAAAAAATCGAAAGGGAATATACCTGTTAGATGGGTAAAAACGCACGACACCACCCAAATCAAAAAGCTGGAGATCGTTGAACTATTGCGCAAAAACTATGGCATAAAAGGCTATGTAAGCGACTTCCTGATACAGGACGATCAATGTTCCGTATCATTTAAAGGGCCCGGGTATAGTGCGGATGCTTTCATTAGCCGTAAAGATGGTACGCTCCAACTTACTGAACTTAGGCTCGGACTAGTAGCGGTAATGAACGACTTGCATAAAGGGCGGGACAGTGGCAAAGGCTGGGGTTGGGTAATTGATATTTCAGCGATTTTTTTAACGCTGGTATCACTAAGTGGTTTAGTAATGCTATGCTTTTTGAAAAAGAGAAGACTAAGCGGTTTGATCATTGCCATTATAAGTGGCTTGCTGTGCTATATTATTTACTTTATTTGCGTCCAATAAACACATGGCCAAGTAGTAACAACATGCTTGCAAGTCATCGATAAAAATCGTCCCTCTGTCTACGTTTTTACTGCTTAGGTCGATTGTAAAAAAAATTGATAACACAGGTAGTTACCTTAGAATACCCAAAACAGAATTTATGTATTTCAAAAAACAACTTATTGTAACCGCCGGCGCACTTTCTGTAATTGCTTTAAGCATTGCTGCTAC
>DATHLW010000336.1:0-8478 GCA_035487675.1 Mucilaginibacter sp.
TTATGGCTTCCAATCAGGCTGTTGACAAAGCTTTTGCTCAAAAGTTTATTGATGCCCTGGAAATAGGCCTTTGCCCGGCGCATATGGATATATTTATGAACGGCGCATCCATTTATGAAGACCAGGAAGCGCTGAACCATGTGTTGCGTACTTCGTGCTCACTGGAAAGCCTGATCGTAGGTGAAAAAGAGATATTGCCGCAAATGCGAAAAGCATACGAGCAATGTAAGGAGGCAGGGCTTACAGACGATTATTTGCGAATGGTGATGAATACCGTCGTCAAAACTGCCAAAGAAGTTTATACCCATACCAATATCTCCCGCAATCCCATCTCAGTCGTTTCTCTCGCCTACCGTAAATTAAAAGAACTTAAATTGCATACCAATGCCCGTGTGCTGATCATCGGTGCAGGTGATACCAATCAGAATATTTCAAAATACCTGCAAAAGCACAAGTTTACCAACTTTGCGGTATTTAACCGTACCCTGTCAAAAGCACAGCAACTGGCGGCTGACCTTGGCGGAGAAGCCCATAGCCTTGCAGAGCTGAAAACTTATAATAAAGGTTTTGATGCGATCATTACCTGTACTTCTTCAACACAGCCGATCATCACCCCGGAGCTTTATAAAACTTTGCTCAATGGCGAGACCGATAGGAAAACCATAGTCGATCTGGCCATACCGAATGATACTGCGGCCGAAGTTTTAACACAGTTCCCTGTTAATTTTATCGAGGTACATTCGCTGAACGAGGTCGCCAAAAACAACCTTCAGGAACGTTACCAGGAATTGGTTCACGCCGAAAAGATCATCGACCAAAACATAGCCGAGTTTTTACCGCTGATGAAACAGCGCCGCATTGAGGTGGCCATGCGCGAGGTCCCTGAAAAGATCAAAGAAATCCGTAACAATGCCATTAATACCGTATTTGCCGAAGAAGTGCAGGGCATGGACCAGCAATCGCGCGAAGTGCTGGAAAAAGTGATCAACTACATGGAGAAAAAGTATATCAGTGTGCCTATGATCATGGCTAAGGAGATACTTATCAATAGTTGAGCTGAAAGCAGAAACACTAAAGCTTAAAGAACTTTCCCTTTCAATTACTAAATATTGAAACACAAGGCTGTGTCTTCACAGCCTGTTGCTCTTGTTTAGTTGTCTGTGAGGACATTATAGCCGTTAACTTAAGCGGATATATTGTTTTTCACTTGCTCCGTTAGGAGCAAAATATTGATAGAAAATTAAAAATTAAACGTGTAGCGTGCTGTTAGGTACGCAACAACGCGGGGTTCCGTACCTGACGGCACGGATTTTTTCGGCTTTCTGTGTCTACTACCAATATTTGGCCCTTACAGGGCCGGTTCTTAAGTTAACGGTTATGGTGAGGACATAGGCAACAGAGGATAAATAAACACCAGCCGCCCTGCGCTAAGCACTCCAAAAACCTATCAGCTTTCTCCTTTTACCTTTCTGCTTTCATCTTATTAGTCAGTAAATTTTCATATCCTTTCATGGTTCGTGAAAAATTCAATTTAATTCGTGAAATTCGCGGAATAAATTATTACGATCACTTGGACAGAAAACTGATTATTGGTACGCGCGGAAGCGATTTGGCACTTTGGCAGGCTAATTTTGTAAAAGACAGGCTTGCAGAGCATAATGTTGCTGCCGAACTTAAGATCATTAAAACCCAGGGCGACCGTATCCTAAATTTGAGCTTTGATAAGCTGGAAGGTAAAGGCTTTTTTACCAAAGAGCTTGAAGAAGAATTATTGGCAGGCGCCATTGACATTGCTGTGCACTCGCACAAGGACCTGCCCACTGAAAACCCTCCGGGACTCATCATCGCAGCAGTTTCAGAAAGGGAAGATCCCTCTGAACTGTTGCTGATCTTGAAGGACTGTGTAGATGTGCATCAAAAAATGTCATTAAAATACGGCGCTATCGTAGGCACTTCATCTAACAGGAGAAAAGCGCAATTGCTGGCTTACAGGCCAGATCTGGAGATAGAAGACTTGCGGGGCAATGTGCCTACCCGAATTGATAAGCTCCGTGATGAAAAATATGATGCCATTATGATTGCCAAAGCTGGTGCATCGAGGCTGAATATCAATCTGAGTGAATTTCATGTAGAGGAATTAACCCCGGTAGAACTGATACCTGCTCCGGCACAGGGCGTTTTGGCTATTCAGATCAGAGAGAGTGATGCGGATTTATATAATGCACTTCAAGCTTTGCATCACCCGGATGTGGCCGAGGAACTCGCTGTTGAGCGTACGGTATTAAAACTTTTCGGTGGAGGATGTCATTTGCCTTTGGGTTGTTATTGCCGTAAAGATGAAGATATGTTCCAGGTATTTACTTCAAAAGCAGACACGGGTGAAGAGTTCCCGGACAGGCTGTTTCTGGAGTCGCGCAATACAGAAGGACTTGCCAAAAAGATAGTCGCACTATTTGATAAGAAACGCAAGCGCCCGCAGAGTATATTTATATCACGTGAACTTTCGCCCCAGAGTTATTTCCGAAAGGCGCTTGAGAAACATGGTATGGCTATAGAGGACCGCTCACTGATCCGTACAGTGCCTGTGATTATGAAGCTGGCGCCACATGTTTTGCATGATGCAGATTGGATATTTTTCAGCAGTAAAAATGCGATCGAATACTTTTTTTCATTACAGCCGAAATTACCGCCAAATGTAAAATTCGGAGTGATGGGTGCAGGATCGGAAGAGATGCTGCGCCTTAAAGGTTTTTTTGCCAGCTATGCAGGCGCAGGAATAGATTCGGTGGATGTTGCTGTCCAATTTGCAAAACTGGCCAACGGTAAAAAAGTGGTATTCCCAGGTGCAGAAGGATCATTAAGAAGTATCCAGAAAGGTTTATCTGAAGATACAAAGATCATCGATCTGCCGGTATATGAAACTGTATTGGACGATGATGTGGAGGGGACAGGAGCGGATATACTGGTATTTACCAGTCCATCAAACGTGGAAGCTTATTTTGCAGATAATTTATTAGACCCCAATCAGAAAGTGATCGCCATCGGTAAATCAACCGGCAGAAAGTTTGACGAAATGGGTACAAAATATGTCCTTCCATACTCTCCTGATGAAGTCGGGCTGGCTGAAGCAGTGTTTGGTATAATTTAGTTGAGCAGCGGCTTTGGATGGCTGATTCTTTCTTTTATAGATATTATCAGGATAATGGTTTTACAAAAATCATTTTTAAGACATAAAATACCTTTAAAGCATTAATTCCCCTTATAATTGTTTGTGTTTCTATAACTTTGGCTTCCGGATTAACAGCCATTTGTCTGTTAAGATGTTCAATTAAAATATGCTACAACGACCACGAAGAAACCGCAAAAATGAGGTAATCCGCCAGATGGTACAGGAAACGTATGTGAGTGCAGCCAACCTGATATTCCCGCTGTTTATTATTGAGGGCGAAAATCAGAAAAGCGAAGTATCATCCATGCCGGGTATCTACCGCTATTCGATAGATAATTTGCTGCGCGAAGTGGAAAGCTGCCTGAAACTCGGCTTAAAATCATTCGATTTGTTTCCAAATATCAGTGAGGAACTTAAAGATAAATATGCTACTGAAAGCCACCGTGATGGCAGTTTATACCTTCGTGCAATAAGCGAGGTAAAAAGGCATTTTCCGGAAGCTTGCGTAATTACCGATGTAGCGATGGACCCTTACAGCAGCGACGGCCATGATGGAATAGTTGAGAACGGCGAGATACTGAATGACGAAACATTGGAAGTATTGGGGGAAATGGCTTTGGCACATGCAAGGGCGGGGGCAGATATCATCGCCCCGTCAGATATGATGGACGGGCGCGTGGGCTATATCAGGAATGTGCTGGATGATAATGGGTTCAAGAATGTTTCTATTATGTCGTATACGGCTAAATATGCCAGTGCCTTTTATGGGCCGTTCAGGGATGCCTTAAATTCCGCTCCAAAATTCGGTGACAAAAAAACTTACCAGATGAACCCGGCAAATCAGCGCGAAGCATTGATTGAAGCCGACCTGGACGAAGCCGAAGGCGCTGACTTTTTGATGGTGAAACCGGCATTAGCTTATCTGGATGTGATCAAACTATTAAAAGACAATACCGAATTACCAATAGCAGCCTATAACGTCAGCGGCGAATATGCAATGGTCAAAGCAGCCATTCAAAAAGGCTGGCTGAACGATCAGCGTGCTATTATCGAAGTATTGACGAGCATCCGCAGGGCAGGTGCAACGGCGATACTGACGTATCATGCGAAAGAGGTGCTGGAGAATAAATGGATCTAAAAGTCCATGGTCCATGGTCAGTAGTCCATAGACTTTAAATATTGATTAAATTAAACCATGGACTATTGACAATGGTCCATCGACTTAAAAAATATGCTTGATTCAATAAAAAAGATGTTTTCTGGTGAGGGCGATGAGCCGATAAGTACAACGGGCAAACCTGATATCAGCAGGGAAAAGTCGGCTGAGTTGTATGAGAAGGCCAAAACGTTTTTTCCGGGTGGGGTAAATTCTCCTGTCAGAGCGTTCAGGTCTGTTTACGGGACGCCGCTTTTTATCGAAAAAGGAGACGGCTGCTACATATGGGATGCCGATGGAAACCAGTTTATTGACTTTTGCTGTTCGTGGGGGCCATTGATCCTGGGGCATAATAATGCCAAAGTGCGCGAAAAGGTGATCGATGTAATGCAAAAGGGTATGTCGTTTGGTGCACCAACCGCTTTGGAGAACGAATTGGCAGAGCTGATCCTGAAGCATAATAAATTCATCAAGAAGCTGCGTTTTGTAAGCTCGGGCACCGAGGCGGTAATGTCGGCTATCAGGCTGGCACGCGGTTATACCAAACGCGATAAGATATTAAAATTTGAAGGGTGCTATCACGGCCATACTGATTCGTTGCTGGTTAAAGCAGGTTCAGGCCTGGTTACTTTTGGTGAAACTTCATCTGCAGGTGTGCCAAAATCATTTGCAGATGAAACCATAGTGGTTGCACTAAATGATAAGGAGGCCTTACAAAAAGCATTTGAAGAATTTAAAGATCAGATTGCAGCTGTCATTATCGAGCCAATTCCTGCTAATAACGGGTTGCTGTTGCAGGATAAAGAATACTTACAATATCTGCGCGAAATTTGTACTCAGAACAGAACTTTATTGATATTTGATGAAGTAATTTCCGGTTTCAGGGTGGGGTTTGAAGGAGCAGCCGGACATTATGGCATACAGCCGGATATTATCACCTATGGCAAGATCATTGGAGGTGGATTGCCGGTAGGTGCTTATGGATCTTCGGTCGAGATTATGGATAATATTTCGCCGGTTGGTTCTGTATACCAGGCGGGTACGCTATCTGGTAACCCGGTTGCTATGGCCGCTGGTATCGCACAGTTGAGTGAATTGACCCGGATGGGTTTTTACCGTGACCTGAACAATAAAACAGAAGAATTTGCTGAGTCGATACAGCGTTTTGCTACGGCTCGTAATTATAAGTTTAAAGTGTTTACCATTGGGTCGATATTCTGGTTTGCCTTTACGGATCAGGAAAAGATCAGCCGAGCTGATGAAATCGAACCGGCAAGCATGGAGAAATTCAAAAAAATGCATCGCGAATTGTTGAACAGGGGAATTTACCTGGGACCATCAGGATATGAGGTAGGATTTATTTCATCGGCTCATACCAAAACTGATCTGGAGAAAGCAAAACGGGCTATATTTGATAGTTTGGATATCGTATTTAAAGGAAAATAAAGCCTCACCCCAACTCCTCTCCGGTAGAGAGGGGCTTAATATAGGGGTGAAAAAAAATTGAACTATTAAAAATCTCCCCTACTGTGGGAGATTTAGAGGGGGCTAAAATGAAAAGACCATTTGTAATCTTTTACGCTATCATTGTTTATGCATTGGCCGAACTGGTATGGTGGGGCTATATGCTGGTAAAATTGCAGCCACAACGTACAGCCATGATCCTGGGCGAGGGCAGCATGTTCATTTTGGTGTTTACCGTTGGGGCGATCAGCCTGCATAAGTCCATCAAAAAGGAGCGCAGGTTGCAGGAGCAGAAGAAGAACTTTTTGCTATCGGTAACCCATGAGCTGAAATCTCCCCTTGCCTCTATCAAGTTATTGCTGCAAACCATTCAGAAACGCGATCTAACCAAACAACAGGTGCATGATTTTATTAACAAGTCGTTGCTGGACATCGAGCGCCTGGATGATATGGTGGAGAATATGCTGCTGGCTTCGAAGATCGATAACCGGTCGTACACTTTCCCTAAAGCTGAGTTTAACCTCTCTGCCCTGGTTGATAATATTGTTAACCGCCTGCAACTGAATAAATGCGATCTGACCCAGCAACTGATCAATGCCGAGATCGAACCAAAGATTGAGATCACAGGTGATAAATTTGCATTAACATCCGTAGTGACTAACCTGATTGAGAATGCAATTAAATACTCAGGGCCATGTGAGGTGGTTGATGTTAAATTGTACTCAAGGGATAGCAAGATATACCTTGAAGTTGCTGATCATGGTATCGGAATAGCTGACGCGGAAAAAAATCGCATCTTTGAAAGATTTTATCGTGTAGGCAGCGAAGAAACACGTAATACTAAAGGTACAGGCCTGGGCCTGTATATTGTGAAAGAAGTGCTGGATAAGCACGAGGCCAGTATCAGTGTGAAGGATAACGAACCCCAGGGAAGTGTTTTTGAAGTTGTTTTTGCATAAGATTGAATACGAATTTCACCAATTTTGGACGAATTTCTCAAATCGATCATCAGAAGTTGCTGAAATAACTGTAATTGATAAATTCGTGAAATTCAACTTAAATTCGTGAAAATTAGTGTTATAAATAATTAATCAAATGCCAAATAGAAAAAGGATTTTACTTGCAGAGGACGAAGATCATCTGCTGGAAGCTATAAAACTGAACCTTGAGCTTGAAGGTTATAAAGTGTCAACCGCCAACAATGGCAAAAAAGCGCTGCAAAAGTTTAAAGAGGAGCGTTTTAACCTGGTGATACTGGACGTAATGATGCCGGAGGTAGACGGCTTTGATGTGGCCGAAACCATCAGGCTGGAGAACTCTGAGGTTCCGATTATGTTTCTGACTGCCAAGAATACCAATGAAGATAAAATATCGGGTTTGAAAAAAGGCGCTGATGATTACCTGACTAAACCGTTTAACCTGGAAGAATTGATCCTGCGGGTGAATAACCTGGTGAAAAGAGGTTTAAAAGGCGAAGAACTGAAAGAGTTCAATAGCTACAAGATCGGTGATAAAACCATTCATTTCAACTCATTTGAATTAGTAAATGGCGATGGCTCTATCACAGCATTGACTAAAAAGGAAACCATGCTGCTAAAACTACTGATAGAGCGCCGTAATGACGCTGTATCGCGCGAGCAGATACTGGAAACTGTATGGAACTACGATGTTTATCCATCGACCCGTACCATTGATAACTTCATCCTGACCTTCCGTAAGTATTTTGAACCTGATCCCAAAAACCCGGTATATTTCCATTCAATTCGCGGGGTAGGTTATAAATTTACAGATCAGCACTAATTAATGTTCAGCAATAAGGCCCGGATATTTGTTATAAGCATATTTGCCATCATGCTGGTACTGTTTACGTACCAGCGCGTATATCAACTTGCTGCGTTTTGTTTCTTGATGATCGTCATGATCATTATCGAATATTTCAGACAAGGCACACTGGTGCTGGCTGCAAAATATTACCATCAGAAGGATTATACTAAAACCGAGGAATTGCTGAACCAGATCAAAAAGCCGGAATTACTCAGCAAAAAACGCCGTGGGTTTTACGAATATATGATGGGCGCTATCTGCCTGCAAAAGCATGATTTTGAAGCTGCAGAGCACCATTACGAGCTGGCGTCGCAATATCCTTTAAGAACATTAAACGATCATGTTGCCGCATTGGTGCATGTGGCTAATATCAGCATCAGGCAGGGTAAATATGATAAGGCCGAGGCCTTTTTGCAACTCGCTCTGAAGGATAAAGAAAAGATAACAGCTAAAATGCTGGCGGTGATAGACAGGTTAAAACAGGAATTAAAGAAACACTGAATTGAGAACCAAGAGTCAAGATTCAAGAACCAGGAGAATAAAATCTTGATTCTTGAATCCTGGCTCTTGATTCTAAAAGAAACATGAGAGATTCATTATTTATAAAAGCCGCATTTTCGGAGAAAACAGAACGCCCGCCGGTGTGGATGATGCGCCAGGCCGGGCGTTTTATGAAAGAATATTGGGACATAAAGAACAAATATTCGTTCCTGGAAATGTGCAAAACACCAGAGATCGCAGCGGATGTGACCATGTTACCTGTCGATCTGCTTGGTATAGATGCTGCTATTTTATTTTCAGACATATTGGTTACCGCCGAGGCTATGGGGGGCGACCTGAGCTTTACACAAAATGTAGGGCCAAA
>DATHLW010000337.1:0-5308 GCA_035487675.1 Mucilaginibacter sp.
GTATATGATAAGCCATAGCCAAACTCGTACGCCGGATCGACCTTGAATGTGCTGTAATAGCGGTAGCCCACATAAATACCGTCTTCGTAAGTTACTTCAGCGGGCATAATGGTGCGGGTGCCTACTTTGGTGGCCTGGTCCGGGAATTCCTTGCCGGGGAAGTTCCTCGCTGATGGCACATCCTTATAGTCAACGGTGAACGTGGTGGCCAGTTTACCTGACGGGTTTACTTTTCCGCTCAACACATCGGTAATGGCATTGCCTGCTTCCAGGCCCGGTTGCCAGGCTAATAAGATACCGTCCACTTCATCGCGCCAGCTGGCTACTTCGATCACCCCGCCGATATTTAACACGATCACTACTTTTTTGCCTTTGGCATGAAAGGCATCCGACACGTTTTTGATCAGCGCCTTTTCTGCATCCGACAGGTAATAATCATCCTGTTGCTTACGGTCAGCACCCTCACCGGCATTACGGCCAATGGTGATCACTGCTATATCCGCATCGGCGGCATACTGCTGCAAATCGTTATCAGCTATCGCCATTTGCGGTATTGGCGGCGGGGCCATGAACATGCCGCGCGTCGGTTTGGGCTGTTTGGCTTTAGCATCGGCTATGTAAGCCGGGTAAGCGCTCAGTAACGAGGCATTAACTTGTAGCCCTGCGTTTTGCAAACCCTGTGCCAGCGAAATAGTATAGGCCTTGTTCACATTACCGCTGCCCGTGCCGCCTGCAATAATATCATAACCTATATTGCCAAACAGCGCTACTTTTTTGATGCCTTTAAATGGCAAAGCATTCCCGCTGTTTTTTAAAAGCACCATACCCTGCGAGGCGGCCACGCGGCTTACTTCAGCATCTTTTTTCAGGTCAGGTGCATCAGAATATTTATACTTTGCAAATGCGGGCGAGCGCAAAATGATCTTCAGCATATGCTCCACATTCGCATTTAAAACAGACTCATCCAACTGTTTGTTATTAACTGCATCGATGATTGCCTTTGCCTGGTTGGGGTTGCCCGGCATTATAAGGTCGTTACCGGCTTTCATCTGGGCAATCGGGTCGCGGCCGCCGCCCCAGTCGGTCATCACAAAACCTTTAAAACCCCATTCCTTACGTAAAATGTTGGTCACCAAGTCCGGGCGCTCCGAGGTATAGGTGCCGTTCAGTTTGTTATAGCTGGTCATTACTGTCCAGGGTTGTGCATCCTTAACCGCTATCTCGAACCCGCGCAGATAAATTTCGCGCATGGCCCTTTCGCTTACTATGGTGTTCACCGTGTTGCGGTGTGTTTCCTGGTTGTTGGCCGCATAATGTTTGATAGAGGTGCCCACCCCATTGGATTGTATCCCTTCCACCATTGCTGCGGCCATTTTACCGGTAACCAGCGGATCTTCCGAATAATATTCAAAATTACGGCCGCCTAACGGGTTCCGGTGAATGTTCATGCCGGGACCCAGTAAAATGTCGATGCCGTACTCGCGTACTTCGTAGCCGAATGTAACGCCCACTTTCTTTACCAAGTCAACATCCCAGCTGGAGGCCAGCAGGGTACCTACCGGGAAGGCGGTAGCATAATAAGTTTTTGAACTGTCGCCCTTGCGGATGGGACTGATCCTCACCCCTGCCGGGCCATCCGAAACCACGATCGCCGGAATACCCAAACGCGGTATGGCGTAGGTAACGCCCGCTGCTCCGGGAACTTTCTGATCCGTCTGACCTATCATCGGGCCGGCGGGTGCAGGTGCTGCTTTAGCGGTACTATCCTTTTTGCCCGGTGCCGGTGGCGGCGGACCGAAGCCCCTGCCCGCTCCTACCAGCAGCCTGGCCTTTTCTTCGAGCGTCATAACGGCGACTACCTGCTTGATAGTGGCCCTGCCCAATTGAGGCGCGCTCTGCGCCAAACAAAAGTTTTGCAGCAAACAGCAAAAGGCAAGCAGGGGAATAAATTTCCAGGGAGGAGTAAAATCTTTCATTATCATGAGGTTAATTGGTTAGTTGACAAAATTGCAATTGCGGGGTATTGCCTACTAATTAAGAGCTATTAATTAATATGCTGAAATACAATAGATGAACAGCAAACAAACATAGACAGAATTGTGTTTTAAAGAGATGGGGGCTTCAGCCGGGATGGCGAATTTGTGTAAAAAGGTTGTGAAGGTTTGGGATACCGCAAGGTCTCCTATAGAAGACACTGCGAGTGCCGAATATTTACACAAAGGCTTCCGAATACTCTTTCAATTATTGCTCTTGCCAACACCAAATTAACACTGCGCCGAAATATGCTATCAGCTCCATTAAAAAATAACTGGACGTTAATGTGGAATTTACGTTACAAACGCTATCAAATGATCATCGGCACGGTGATCATGCTTGGCATAGTTTGTACCTTACCGTTCTTTTTCGGCCACATTGAAAAAAGGAATGGGGCTGTGTTAAATGATTGGCTGCTGGCAAGCATACATCCGCATAATGTATCCGTGTTAATTTTTGCAATTATCTGGGGGATGGTTTTATTAATACTGATCAGGACCATTAATAACCCTTCCATTTATATAACCTATTGCTGGACCTTAATATTTGTTTATATCGTGCGTTTTATTACCCTCAGCGCAGTTGCGCTCAATCCGCCTCTGGGCATGATCCCTTTGGTTGACCCGCTCGGCAGTGTTTTTTACGGGAACGCCTCAATTACAAAAGACCTGTTTTTTTCGGGGCACACAACTACGATATTCCTGATATTTTTATGCCTTGAAAGGAGAACGGATAAAATAATAGGCCTTATTGCCGCTTTTGCCGTTGCTTGTTCATTGCTTGTACAGCATGTCCATTACACAATTGATGTCCTGGCAGCGCCTATTGTTGTTTATCCGTGTTACCGGTTAACCCGTTATCTTTTTATAAATAGAAGGGTACTGCAGCCAAATTTTCCAATAAACCACGCAACCAAATCCTTGTGACTTTTTTTAGCCGAAAAAGTAAAAGCAGAAGGTAAGAGACCCTGCGGGCACGATAACAGGATATATTTCCTGCTTTAAACGATTTCCCCCCGACCAACCATTCATCAGGAATTACCGTATTTATGAAAACGACTATAAGCGTTATTTTGTTGGTATATTTGGGTAGAAAAATTGTTTGCCTGGGGCCAGTTTGATTCGGTGGCGCCCCGGACTTGAATGCTGAAATACATAATGTCATGAAAACATTAAAGCAAAATTCAAAAAATATACTTGCGGCAGCTCTGTTATGTGTTGTAGCGCTGTTACAAAATTGCAAAAAGGAGGCTGCTCATACCCCTGCTCCCCTGCCGGCACAAGGTATGTACGCCCTGATCAACGACACTGCCTGGACAGCAGTAACCATTGCGGCATCGTTGGAGTATGACCCGCTTAGCACAAGTAAAATATTTAATTGCAGAGGGACGATGGGCGACAAAATTATACAACTTACAGCCACCCAAAACAATGTTGCCGCCGGTAACTATTTTCCGGTCGGACTAGCAAATGGCAACTTTGACAGTTTCGGTTATTACATACTACCGGTACACCGCAACCTTACCGAACAAAACCCCACCAAGGGCACCGTTGCCGGCACCAGCCTGGTAATAACTGATATTGACACGACTAACCGGCTTATCTCGGGTACATTTACATTTCCACAGGCTGATACTGCTTACGATGCGGTCGGGAATGTGACGGTGGTGCAAAAAAACCAAATCACCAACGGGTTTTTTAAGCAGGTTCATTATGTATATACCCCATAGGTTATTATGCCAGTGGGTTCTTAGAGTGCACGGGCAGGATACAGAAAAGAAAATAAAATCGGGGTATCAAAACACAGCTAATCTCAAACACGTACAGTTTTGCATTACAACTTTCAATAATGTACTTTTAAACTATAATGAACCTTTCGTGCAATAACCAGTAGTATTACGGCTTAAATTTTATTATATGAAAAATAAATTAAAAAAAATTGGAGTTGGATGCTTATTTGCGATTACGCTGCTCTTGCTTACCATCCACTGTACCGCCCAGAGTAGCAAGGAATCTAACGAAAAAATAGTTAGAGCGGTTTATACCGCTTATGAGAAAAAAGATTGGAATATGTTGAAGCCCCTATTTGCTGATGGGTTTACTTTCAACAGTCCAAATGATGATCATATTGATTTAAAGGAATACAAGGTAAGGTGCTGGCCAAATTCTGCCAACATCAAAAAGTTTGATATTGAAAAGCTTGTCGTTGACGGAGATGATGCCTTTGTGCTCTATAATGGCCGGACCAATGACGGCAGGGTATTCCGGAACACGGAGTATTTTAAATTGAAAGACGGTAAAATAAAAGAGTTTACATGTTTTTTTGGACCGGGTATAAGTTTCCCTAATAACACAAAAAAATAAAGAATACAGGGGACTCTTTGACCCTGCGGGGAGTTGAAGCAAACAGTTTTTTTACGCTGTCTTTTTAGCAGTCCCGGCAATGATAAAAGCAATTCCGCTATATGCCAGCGCTAAACATGCGCTGGTAAGTTCACCTCCAATATCCTTAAAAGGAGAAGCGATCACCCTGGGGATGTGGAGAGAAATAAACCAAATAAAGATCATTGTCCCCAAAAGAGCAGCAATTAACCCGATCTTGATTTTCAAAATAATCGCGATGCCCGAACCAATTAATGCTGCGCCGCAAAAATAAATCCAGAATAAATGGTAGGGTATCCATGCCGGAACATAGTCTGCTGCATCTTTTGCATACAGAAAATGACTAATACCATAATCGATCATCGTTATGGCAAACAGAATAGCCCCGAAGGGTATTAGCTTCCCCAGGAACCCGGTAAGGCGGTTTTCATTCTTTCCCGGAAAACAGCCTGCAATAACCAATGCGCCACCGGCTAATGTCAATACTTTGACTGCGTTTTCCCATTCCCCCAAATGCATATAATTTGACGTAGCCATAAATTCGTACGGGATATAGTAAAAACAAAATATCAATAGCAGCACACCTCCCAGCAGGAGAGAAATTTGCCTGGGCTTTTTCTCAAAAATCAGGCATGCCCCAGCCAAAACAAAAAGGGCCCCCGAAATAAAGGCAAGCACCGCCAAACCGGGGATCCGGGAATGGTTTGGAGGTAACAGCATATAAGGAAAATCATGATAATAAATTATCTGAACTCCAAATTCGGCTATAGCTATACTATAGAAGATGCGGCCTATTTTAGATAGCTTCCCCATAAGATTAAATGGTTTTAATTGGTTGGTTTGAACAAGATACAGACAAATCTGGTCAAACAAGCCTTATAAAAAATGTGCTA
>DATHLW010000338.1:0-6809 GCA_035487675.1 Mucilaginibacter sp.
ATGTTTGGATAATTATAGTCACCCGCAGCGGTTCTGATAAAAAGAATAGCATTTTCCTTTTTTAAGATCATTGGATATGAATCCGAATTTGAAAAGGTTAATTGCTTTGTCGATTTATTAGCATATTTTATAAAAACATTAGAGTTTACTACATAGGCAGAAATAATGTTCGGGTTATTTTGAATGTGAGGGTTTAACCTGAAATTTGGATTTACGTTCCGGGCATTTACAGTTATTCCTGTTAATACAACGTACGAAAGGATGAGTAAATTTTTCATTTTTCTTGCTTTAAATTTTACTGCTATTATTAATAACTCTATAATTCAAATACTTACAATAAGGTTTTCATTAAATAAAATTAAACAAAATCCTATCGGTTAATTGTTGGCGAAAACCAGAGTTTCAAAATGTCAGCCTGGTTACATTTTTTATCTTAAAACGCAGTATCATCAATATACCTTGTAGTTTAGCATTACAGAACAAATTACTACACTATGGATCTTGAATTGAAAAATAAAAAAGCCCTGGTTACCGGTTCAACAGCCGGTATTGGATATGCCATTGCCAAACAACTGGCAAAAGAATATGCACGGGTATATGTTAATGGCCGTACATCCGAACGTGTTGAATCAGCTATTAAAAAGTTAAAGGACGAAACCGGCAATCAAAACATTCACGGATTGATAGCTGATTTTTCTGACAGCAAGCAAATCGATCAATTAATAAAACAATTACCGGAAGTTGATATCCTGGTAAATAATGTCGGGATATTTGAACCTAAGGCATTCAGGGATATTACAGATGCCGATTGGTTTAAGTTTTTTGAAGTGAATGTATTGAGTGGTGTGCGTTTGGCACGTGCTTATTTTGATAAAATGATCGCAAAAAACTGGGGCCGTATCATTTTTATTTCAAGCGAATCGGCCATCCAGATTCCTGATGAAATGATCCATTATGGTATGACGAAAACGGCCCAAATAGCAGTTTCACGCGGTTTGGCTGAGCTAACCAAAGGCACTAATGTTACCGTAAATACTGTTTTACCCGGACCGACATTCTCTGAGGGTGCAGGTGATTTTATTGAAAGATTGGCTAAAGACCAGAATAAAACCATTGCCGAAATTGAAAAAGACTTTTTCCAGCACATGCGCCCAACTTCTTTATTACAGCGTTTTACAAGTCCGGATGAAGTTGCCAGCATGGTAGCTTACGTTGCAAGTCCTTTATCGTCAGCCACAAACGGTGCAGCTTTGCGTGCCGATGGCGGTGTGGTTAAAGGGATACTTTAAGTTATTTAATCAACCGGGCTTGTTCGGCAATAAGTCCCGGTTGATTTATCTCATTTCTTATTTGGTGATAACTAAACCGATGTTGATTTCTTTTTTGAGCCTTGACACGTTGTTTATTTATAAAATTCGGATATTTAGCCATCATGCCGGTATCTGAAAATGTTTTGAAGTGGGCACTTCGCTCTTATCCTCCCCTACTATTTCAACGCATTTGGGTGGTACGGTTCGAAAAGAATTTCCGGGGCGTTAGGGTAAAGGTTAACAAGAGCCTGATCAACAGTAACTATAACAGTTCTATTTTTGGGGGAACCATTTTCGCAGCTGGCGATCCGTTCTATCCCCTTTTATTTCACCAGATATTAATTCATAAGGGCTACCAGGTACGTGTTTGGCTTAAATCGGCGCAAATTAATTATTTAAAACCGGGCCGGACTGATCTGTTTTTCGATATACATATTAATGAGGCCGATATTGAAGAAATTGAACAGGTGCTGAATACCACCGGTAAACATGTAAAGGCCTACCCTATCGAAATGTATAATAAAGATGGGGAGTTATGCGTGTCTGTTTCGAGTGAAGTTTATATCCGTAACCTGATGTTAACCGAAACCCATAATACTGTTGCGATCTGATGAAAGTATTAATGAATGATGATGCCTTTGCAAAAAAAGGTTTTACAATTTCTACTGATAAAAGCCTGATCGATTTTGAGACGGTTTATAGTTACCTTACTAACGACTCCTATTGGGCGCAAGGCATAACGGCTGACCGGCTAAAAAAAGCTATTGAAAACTCCATTTGTTTTGGTGTTTATTATGGAAATAAACAGGTGGGTTTTACCCGTGTAGTGACCGATATGGCCACTTTTGCCTATATTTGTGATGTTTTTATATTACCTGAATACAGGCGATTAGGATTATCAAAATGGCTGATGCAAACCATAAAGCAACATCCCGATTTCCAGGGACTAAGGCGTTGGTCGCTTGCAACATTAGATGCGCACGGATTGTATGAACAGTTTGGTTTTAGTGCGCTCAGTAACCCCAAAAGATGGATGGAGATTTTTGCACCTTATGAAAAACAAAATCAGGGAGGAGAAAAATGAATATCAAAAAGTTAATTTTTGAAGGTGAAGGTGTAACACTTGATTTTAAAAAGACCATTACCAGTTGCGAAAAAATAGCACGTACAATGGTGTCATTTGCCAATAATAAAGGTGGACGGCTATTGATCGGCGTGGCTGATGACGGCACCATAAAGGGAGTAAAATCTGAGGACGAGGAACGCTATATGATCACCAAAGCAGCCCAGTTATATGCAAGGCCTGCTTTGGAACCTATTTTCGAAGAAGTTTACGTGGATGATAAACTGGTACTGGTTGTCGAAATTAAAGAGAGTAACACCAAGCCGCATTATGCTCTCGCTGAAGATGGAAAATGGTGGGCTTATGTACGTGTTAAAGATAAAAGTGTACTGGCCAGCAAAATTGTAGTTGATGTTCTGAAACGATCATCTGATGACAAAGGAGTTCTGATCGAATATTCGGCTAATGAAAAGGCCCTGCTTGAATACCTCGACAAAAGAGAGCGCATCAATGTGAAAGAGTATTGTGAACTGCTTAAACTGACACGCCGTAATGCACAACGGATATTGGTTAATATGGTTCTTTCGGGAGTAATACGAATACACACAACCGAAAGAGAAGAATACTATACCGCCGCATAACAAAACTATAATTTATTACATTTGCGGCCCCCGCAGCCAACTATAAATGAAAGCGCTTTATCAAAAATACAAGCCCTATTACAGGGACAGCCTCCACCTTGCCATACCTGTGGTAATATCGCAGCTTGGCCATCCGCTGGTACAAACAGCCGATAGTATTATTGTAGGGCATTTTGCAGGCACTATTCCGCTGGCCGCGGTATCTTTAGTAAACAGCATTTTTGGGATGGCAATGGTGGTTGGCCTCGGCATATCTTATGGGATCACACCATTGATCGCGCAGCATAACGGCCGGCATGAGCATGAAGAATGCGGGCAGCTGCTTTCTAATAGTTTACTTATCAATACTATTGCAGGGATCTTATTGTTCATCGCGATCAGTTTTGGAGCAATGCTGCTGATCGGTCACCTGGATCAATCTGCTGAAGTAGTACAGCAGGCCAGGCCTTATTTGTTCCTGTTAGGAATATCGCTTATCCCCTTATTGATATTTAATACCTTTAAACAGTTTGCAGAGGGCTTAGGATTCACCAAACAGGCCATGTTAATATCCATATGGGGTAATGTCCTTAATGTTTGCCTGGGGATCATATTTGTAAAAGGGATGTTTGGCATACATCCGATGGGTATAAAGGGAGTTGGTTACAGCACGCTAATCGACCGTTGTACAATGGCTATTGTGATGGGGTTTTATGTTTTCAGGTCGAAGCACTTCAGAAAATACCTTGTCAATTTTGCTGTAAGGAACATTGACAAGCTGCGAAGCATCAAAATATTAAAGATCGGCACACCGGTAGCCATGCAGTATATTTTTGAGGTTAGTGCTTTTAGTGGCGCTGCTATTATGATCGGTACGATTAGTCCTATTGCTCAGGCTGCCCACCAGGTAGCGATAAGCCTGGCCTCATTAACGTATATGGCAGCAAGCGGCATATCGGCTGCAGCAGCTATCAAATCAGGAAATTTCTTCGGGGCCAAAAAGCATCGCGAACTTCGCTTATCTGCTATATCTAATTATCATATTGCCATTGTTTTTATGTCTATTGCGGCATTGGTTTTTACCCTTGGTAATCACCTTTTGCCATGGATATATACTTCAGATAATAATGTTATAACTATCGCATCACAGTTACTTATAATAGCAGCTTTCTTTCAGCTATTCGATGGAACGCAGGTTGTCGGACTCGGTGTACTGCGTGGTATGGGTGATGTGAATGTGCCTACTTTTGTCACCTTTATCGCATACTGGGTGCTTGGGCTACCTGTAGGTTATTTGCTGGGAATTAAATTCCATATGGGCGTATCGGGTGTGTGGTATGGCCTGGTGCTTGGATTGTTTACTTCCTCTCTTTTATTATTTATCCGTTTCCAGCTAATTAGTAGAAAGCATAAGTACAGTGTTCCGGTTGTTGTTGCCAGGGACTAAAAATACAGGTCATGTGCTAAACGGTACGTGTTGCAATGCGCATCTACAATATCCCTGATATCTGTTGAATAGCCCCCTCCCATGCTTACCTGCACCGGGATATGGCGTTTATGGCATAAAGCCAACACAAAACGGTCGCGCTCTTTGCAGGCCTCTTTGCTAAGTGCGAGTTTTCCTAATTTATCGGTTGCCAATATGTCGACTCCTGAAAGGTAAAATATAAAATCAGGCTTTTGCCGATCGATCAGCTTTGGTAAAGTGTCCTTCAAAACCTCAAGGTATTCCCTATCGCTTGTGCCGTCTGGTAATGGAATATCCAAATCAGACTGCTCCTTCCGGTACGGAAAATTATTAGCACCGTGCATTGAAAAAGTGAATACCCTTGACTCCTTTTCAAATATTTGGGCTGTTCCATTGCCTTGGTGTACATCTAAATCAATTATTAAGATAGATGATGCTAAGTTTTTATTTAACAAATAGTTAGATGCAATAGATTGGTCGTTCAACAGGCAAAAGCCTTCGCTCCAATTCGTTCCGGCATGATGAGTACCACCAGCTACGTTAAAAGCGATGCCATGGTCAAAAGCAAAATGACAGCCGTCAACAGTCCCTTTGGCGATACGTATTTCACGCTCTACTAACCGGGCTGATAATGGAAAGCCTATCCGGCGTTGTTCTTTTGGCGGCAATGTCAAATCACGAAGCTGGTGCCAGTAGTCTGCATCGTGCGTCCAAAGGATTATGCCTTCTTCTAAAAGCCCCGGTGAAAACAGATTTTCTTTGGTAATGATACCCTCATGCAGTAGCTGCGCGGGTATCAACTCGTACTTAAGCATCGGAAACCGGTGCCCTGTCGGCAGGGGATGTGCGTATATGGGATCATAAGCTACATTCAGCATAAATATTATTCTGAAATGACCAAAGACCTGTCCAGGTGCTTTGCAGCCTCGTATACGTCTTTAAATGAGTTATAGAGTGGCACAGGGCTCAATCTGATCACATCCGGTTCGCGCCAATCGCCAATAACGCCATTTTCTGCAAGATAATTGAAGGTTGCCTTACCATCCCTTTTACAAACTATAGAAAGCTGGCAACCGCGTTCATCAGGATTAGACGGGGTGATGATCGTAAACAATTCTTCACCATGTTTTTGGTTGATCCTTTGTATCAGGTACTCCAGGTAACCAGTCAGCAAAATGCTTTTACGATGGAGTTTTTCCACCCCTCCAGCTTTTTCAAAAATGTCCAATGCGGCTTTATGAACAGCCATCAGCAAAATAGGGCTTGTACTTATCTGCCAGCCCTCGGCCCCATGAGCCGGTTTAAAGCCCGGAGCCATCAAAAAGCGTTTGTCAGGCCTGTATCCCCACCAGCCGGCAAATCGCTTCAATTGCAGGTTATTAAAGTGCTTTTCGTGCACAAATATCCCGCTGATCCCCCCAGGGCCCGAATTCATGTATTTGTACGAGCACCAGCAGGCAAAATCGGCACCCCAATTATGTAGCTGCAAGGGAATATTGCCAGCAGCATGTGCCAGATCAAAACCGGCATAGGCGCCTGCTTTGTGTGCCGCATTTGTAATGGCAGCCATATCGAATACCTGCCCGGTATAATAATTAACCCCGGCAAACAGCACCAAGGCAAGTTCATCCTCATTTTGTTCTATGGCTGAAAGGATATCCCCGGTTCTCAAAGTTAATTCACCTTCACGGGGAAATAGTTCAATAATCGCCTTTTCAGGCTCAAATCCATGATAGAGCACCTGGCTCTCCACTGCATACTGGTCTGATGGAAAAGCACCGCCCTCCATTAGTATTTTATATATTTTACTATTTGGTTGATAGAAACTTACAAGTAATAAGTGAAGGTTTACTGTAAGTGAATTCATTACTGTAATTTCATCTGGATTCGCCCCGGTAAGCTTTGATAACGGTTGCTTTAGCTGCTGATGAAACTGCAACCACGGATCATCGCCCTGGAACCAGCCTTCTACCGCCAGGTCTTTCCATGTGTTTAATTGGGCGTTAAGGTATTTTTCTGCCGACTTTGGCTGCAGCCCCAAAGAATTGCCGCATAAATAGATCGTATCCTGTCCATTATGCTGGGGGATCAAAAATTCATTGCGAAAATGCCTTAGCTCATCCTGCGCATCAAGACTTTCCGCAAACTCTAAAGTATCCTTGTAAATCATCGGTCAATATTACAAAATGTAGAGACGCGGTGTATCGCGTCTTCAGGATTATTTGTTGGGCTTGCTTACGTAGATATTCCCTTTTACATAAAAACGGTAAGGTAAAAGAGCGTCCTCCTGTGCGTAAGCTACACCTATACGTGGTACAGCGGCTATCTGGTCATCACTAAAGCTAAGC
>DATHLW010000339.1:0-3038 GCA_035487675.1 Mucilaginibacter sp.
GTCGAAGCAATATACCTGTTATCGTCTGTTGAACCATGGGCTGTGGGTATAGCATCACGGCCGCCGCCAATAGTACCCTGCCCAAAATAGCCGTAATTTTTATCCTGCTTAATGTTGATGTTCAATACTTTTTGCGGATCACCGGTTTTAATGCCGGTAATGTTAGCCTGATCGCCATAATCATCTACTACCTGTATGTTTGCCACCAGGTCGGCAGGCAGGTTCCTGGTGAGGCTGGTTACGTCACCGGCCATGTAATCTTTGCCATTCAGCCGCACTTTGGTCACGCTCTTACCCTGTGCAGTAATGTTGCCGTCCTTATCTACATCCACGCCCGGCAATTTTTTTATCACCTCTTCCACTGCATCACCCTGGCGCACCTTGTATGCTGCTGCATTATATTCTACCGTGTCTTCCTTTACCTTAACGGCGTTCACATCGGAAATGGTGACACCTTTCAGCGTAATAGCGTCGCTTTTCAATACGATGGGAGCGAGCTCGGCAGCAGTTTTGTCATTATTCAAAGCGAACCTGCGTTTTATAGGCTGATAACCTACTGAAAACACCACCAGACTGAACTGGTTGACAAGCACTGCCGGAAAGTTGAATTTCCCGTTCATGTCAGTAGCCACTAACAGGCTATCCTTTCCGGTCAATAGTTTTATAGTTGCTCCGGGTATGGTTGTCCCCGTCGAGTCTTTTACTATACCGCTAACAGGTCTTCCTGTTTGAGCATAGGCCTGCGCGGTGATGATCAGGATTATGGCAGATAATAGGTATTTGAGCTTCATGTTTTTTATTTATGATGCTCAAAACAACCCCATAATCAGCATACTAAAAAATAGAATAGACGGGTGACGATATTGTATAGACGGATACTGATTTTTACCCTACAAAGCCCGTTTTTGATCGACGAATCCTGAAAATGGCTGTTTAAAGAGTGTGATTTGGTTTTCGTCGGTAAAAAGTAGTCCCCCGGCGGTTTAGATTGCGCAGTAAAGTATGTATAGGTAATATTGTAGCTGTGTATACTATATTTCCGAATAAATGATTGTAAATTAACTTGATCAATGATAATTCCTAAATCCAAAAGCAGGCTGATAACTGTACTCATCCATATTTTAATATGGGGGGTATTTGGTTTGATCTACTTTTTTCAGCCACTTACCTATAATATAACTGTGCCGTACCAATTATGGATAAAGCAAAGTATACTTTTAGGCCTGCTGGTACTTGCTTATTATTCTAACTCATTTATCCTGGTTCCCCGGTTTTTATTAAAAAACAAGACCAGCATTTATTTTATTATTGTTATAGTCATTGCTGCTGTTATTGTATTGATAAATATTTATGCAGACGAGTGGTTAAATATTCATCAGCTGATGGATGCAGCATTTCACAAAAGCGGCCCGCCAAAGCACCATAAAGGCAGGGATCATGGCTGGGATCTCGCTATAATAGCTATTACAGCGTTGGTTTTAGGTGTAAGTACAAGTATTACAGCTGTTCAGAAATGGCAGAAGGATAAACAGGAGCGCGAGGAACTGGAAAAAGATAAGGTGACTTCTGAACTATCATTCCTCAAAGCACAGATCAACCCGCATTTCTTTTTTAATACACTGAATAATATTTATGCCCTCACACAGGTGGATGCAGAGGTTGCCGGAAAGGCTATTCACCAGTTGTCGCGAATGATGCGGTACCTGTTGTATGATACACAGCAGGGGCATACTATGCTGAGCCAGGAACTTGCTTTTGTGAAGGATTACATCAGCCTGATGCGATTGCGCCTGACTGAAGTGGTCAAAATAAATTTTGATGAACCGACTGACCTGAAGGATAAGCCATTGGCCCCTATGATATTTTTACCCTTCGTTGAAAATGCATTTAAACATGGTGTAAGCGCTACCCAACAAAGTCACATCGACATTGTTGTCTTACAGAAGGATAACCTGCTCGATCTGACGGTGAAGAATTCGATCATCAACGATAATAGCATCAGCCTGGATACCAATAGCGGTATCGGCCTTGTAAATACACGCCGCCGACTTGATCTTTTGTATCCCGGCAAATACAAACTTGAGATAAACGAATTGAATACCAATAATGAGTATACCGTTCACTTAATCCTCGATCTGTCATGAACTTAAATTGTATAGCAGTTGACGATGAGCCATTAGCGCTTGGCCTGGTTTGTAAATTTATTGAGCAAACGCCATTTTTAAATTTGGTAGGACGATATTCCGGGGCTGTGGATGCGCTAAAAGCGATACATCAGGAAAAGCTCGACCTGATATTCCTGGATATACAGATGCCAGACTTGAACGGTATTGAACTGGCGCGTGTTCTGGGAAAGGGCGCCGAAGTACCGCGGGTTATTTTTACAACAGCCTATAACCAATTTGCGATCGAGGGATATAAAGTCGATGCTCTGGACTACCTGTTGAAACCCTTTAATTATGAAGAGTTCCTGCGGGCTGCGCAAAAAGCGCTTAACTATCACGAATTACTGAACAGGCCCAATAATACCGCACCTGCGCCAGCAGTTGCAGATGAACATGCTGACGATGAATACCTTTTTTTAAAGGTTGAATATCAGTTGGTGCGAATAGCCCTTGACGATATTTTATACATTGAAGGGTTAAAGGACTATGTAAAAGTACACCTAAAGGGAGTGGATAAGGCGGTATTATCCTTAACCAGTTTAAAAGCGCTTGAAGAAAAATTGCCGTCCAAACGCTTCATGCGCGTGCACCGCTCATTCATCGTATCTCTGGATAAGGTAAGCTCAATGACAAAAAACTCCGTGCAAATAGGTAAAATGATGATCGCGGTAGGCGATCAGTACAAAGAAGCCTTCAGCCAGTTTGTAGGGAAGTGGATTTGAGTTAGTGATTAGTGACCGGAGATCAGTGATCAGTCAAAAAGTTAAATAAATCGGGTAAATCCTTCAATTGTATAAATCAAAATTAAGACCATTTTAATATTATGAAAAGAAAGCTCATTTTATCTGCATTACTTTTAATTGCAGCAAACGC
>DATHLW010000340.1:0-3377 GCA_035487675.1 Mucilaginibacter sp.
CTAAAGGAAACTCTTCGCGGGTTACTACATTTTCTTCACTGCCGCCGAAATTTAGTTTTGCCATTGTTTTATTGTTTGATTACACCGATGCTTTTATGATTACACCGATTTTATTTTTAATTGGTTACTCTTTTATTTTTATTAATTCATTTGCACATCTGCATATTCGCACATCTGCACATTATTTTTTCACTACCAACACAATTCCCGATGCCCAGCCCATTTTGGTTACTGCCAGGTCTTCCCTGTGATCCAGAGTTGCCAATAGGTTTGCTACTTTATCGGCATGTCCCTCGGGCCAGTTGGCTTGAGGCAACATGTCGTCGATAATATAAATACCGCCCTGGTTGAGCATGGCCAATGTCTCCTCCAATACCATGTATTTACCCGGCCAGGTGTCAGCAAAAATAAAGCTGAACCGCATCTTTGAATTCTTTTTTATCCACTCATTGCCATCGGTGCAGATCAGGGTGAGGCGTCTGTCCGTTCCCAGGTTTTCCTTGGCTATGCTCAATAACGTTTCGTCATTATCCAGTGATATCAGGGTCGAATCTTCATCCATGCCGTCTAAGATCCATGCAGTGGCCAGCCCCGTACCTGTACCCAATTCAAGAAACTCGGCAGACGGTTTTGAAGCCGCCAGCGTCTTCAGCAAGGTGCAGGTAGATATCTCCGACATCTGCAAAAAGCCGCAAGCCTCGGTAGCTTTTTTAATGCTATCGTAGGCGGTGGGGCGGACTTCTATTTCGTTATCTAAAGTCATTCTCTTATTTCGGATTTTCGATTTCGGATTTATTTTTTAACCTTTCAACTTTACAACCTTCCAACTTTTCAACTACATAGTAAAGACCTTATCCCCTTCATTCAGGAATTCATTCTCTATCACATCTTCGCCTGGTTCCAGTCTTTCAAATTCGCGCAGTTTGGCATTGAAGCCTTCGCTGTCTTTGATGATGGCTACCCTGGCGCTGCGCACAAATTCAATCAAACCGAAAGGCTGCAAAATAGTGATCAGGTTATCGATCTCTTCGCGGTGGCCTGTGGTTTCAAACACGGTATAATCCTTGCGGATAGCTACTGCGCGGGCACCGTTTTCGCGTAATAGGCGTTCCACGCTTACCTTCTCGGCAATTACTTCGGTAGATAGTTTATATAACGCCAACTCCTGCCAGATCACATCTTCGTTGGTATGATAATATACCTTTAAAACCTCTACCTGTTTTTCGATCTGGCGGCAAAGTTTGCGCACTACATCCTCGTATTCGTTAATCACAATATTAAAGCGGTGAACGCTGCTCACTTCAGACGGAGAAGTATTCAGGCTGTCGATATTGATCTTACGGCGTGTAAAGATTATAGCGATGCGGTTAAGCAGGCCTATCTGGTTTTCGGTATAAACCGTTATGTTGAATTCTTGTTTTTCTTCCTGTGTGCTCATGATTTCAATTATTTAAGCCTGATCTCTGCTACGCTGCACCCCTGCGGTACCATCGGGAATACGTTATTTTCCTTTGTTACCATTACTTCTAATAAATAGGGGCCCTTGTGATCCAGCATTTCCTGCAGGGTGGCCGGTAAATTCGTTCTTTCTGAAATTGATTTGCCTTTGATGCCATAGGCTTCGGCAAGCTTTACAAAATCAGGACTTTGCATATCCACAAAAGAATAGCGGCGCTCATTAAATAGTTCCTGCCATTGGCGAACCATGCCCAGGAATTTATTGTTCAGGATAATGATCTTAATATCGATATTGCTTTGCATGATGGTGCCCATCTCTTGCAGCGTCATCTGGAAACCGCCATCGCCGATGATTGCTACGATAGTTTTATCCTTTGCGCCATATTTGGCACCCATGGCAGCAGGCAGGGCAAAGCCCATAGTGCCTAAACCACCGCTGGTTACGTTGCTGCGTGTATGGTTGAATTTAGCGTAGCGACAGGCCACCATCTGGTGCTGACCCACGTCGGTTACAATAACTGCTTCTCCTTTGGTGATCCCGTTCAATTGCTTGATCACTTCGCCCATCGTCATTTCGACAGTCGTCGGGTTTAGTTCTTTTTGGATCACCAGGTCAATTTCCTGTTTGGTATGGTCATGAAATTTTTGCAGCCATTCAGGATAAGTTTTTGATTCGATAGCCTGTGTCAGCAATGGCAATGTTTCCTTGCAATCGCCCCAAACAGGAACGGTGCTTTTTACATTCTTATCGATCTCTGCAGGGTCGATGTCCAGATGGATCACTTTGGCCTGCTTGGCGTATTTATCTAATCTTCCGGTTACACGGTCGTCAAAACGCATACCGATGGCGATAAGTACATCGCACTCGTTGGTCAATACATTTGGCCCATAGTTGCCATGCATACCCAGCATACCTACGTTAAGCGGGTGATCTGTGGGGATAGCTCCGGCTCCTAATACTGTCCATGCTGCGGGGATGCCTGATCTCTCTACAAAAGCCTGGAATTCTTTTTCGGCACTCCCTAGTATCACGCCCTGCCCAAATAAAATGAAAGGCTTTTTTGCCTGACCGATCAGCTCTGCCGCCTGCTTGATATACTGCGGGCGAACAATAGGCTTTGGCCTGTAGCTGCGGATATGCTTGCAAGGGGTATAACCCTTGAACTGGAATTTCTGTATCTGCGCATTCTTGGTAATATCGATCAACACCGGACCGGGCCTGCCGCTGCGGGCAATGTAGAATGCCTTGGCGATCACTTCGGGAAGTTCGTTGGCATCGGTTACCTGGTAGTTCCATTTGGTGATAGGGGTGGTAATGTTGATCACGTCCGTCTCCTGGAAAGCATCGGTACCTAAAAGGTGCGCAAACACTTGCCCGGTGATACATACCAATGGTGTGCTGTCGATCTGTGCATCAGCTAAACCGGTAACCAGGTTGGTTGCACCCGGACCACTTGTAGCAAATACCACACCGACCTTACCAGAGGTGCGTGCATAACCCTGACCAGCGTGAATACCGCCCTGCTCGTGGCGGACCAGGATATGTTCCAGTTTATCGCTGTAATCATATAAAGCGTCATAGATGGGCATAATAGCGCCACCGGGATACCCGAATATTGTATCAACACCTTCAACGATCAGTGCCTCTAATAAGGCTACCGAGCCTGATACCTCTACCGTTTGCTTTTCAGCGGGTATAGCCGGTGTTTCCTGTTGTGCAACTTCCATATCTTTTTATGTTTTACGTAGCACGTTTTACGTGATACGTTTTTGTTTTTAATCTATTTAATAAGTACGTACAACGTAAAACGTCGAACGTATAACCTCTTTAACTCATTTCATCTGTTACGCAACCTTCGGCAGCTGTGCTTACTGTTTTTGCGTATTTGTATAGCAGCCCTTTGGTTGCTTTTAGTGCC
>DATHLW010000341.1:0-2522 GCA_035487675.1 Mucilaginibacter sp.
AAGGGTACAACAATTTGTCAGCTTGTCGAAGTTTGAAATTTTATAAATGCGAAAGTCGGAATGTCGATTTCGGAGTGATTTCATTCCGCATTTGACATTCCGATTTTCGAATTAAAGAAGCCTTCCTATTGGATCAAAATGCTCAAATACCCATTCATCATGGGGCGCATCCGGTAATTCAGCGGTGAGGTCCTGGCCCGCCCAATGTTCATAATGCTTGCCACTACGCCATAAGCGGCTCCGGCTCACGTCATAGATCAACCCCTTATATGCAATCCAAACCTCAGGCTTGTCCTGCCCATTGCGCAGCGCCAATTGCGACCGTGTATAAACAGGCAATTCACTCATATCATTCCCAGTTTATGTTTTGAGATGGCTTTAAGATAAAGCATATTTTTGCTGACGTCTGTTATTCTGATGCGTCGCTGCATGATGACCGATGCGGGGGTTTTAATAATCTTCTTTAGTAGCTCCCGGTAATACATATAAGCAATATAAACACCCAGTCTGGCGCCCTTGGGCAATTCTTTTATTCCTTTAAAACCTGCTGAAAGGTCCTTTTGAATATCGGTTTCAATCTGTCCCTTATCCGAATCAGTAAAATTATTGAAATCCACGTCTGGAAAATAAATCCGGCCCCTTTCGTGATAATCAGCTTTGATATCCCTTAAAAAGTTTATTTTTTGCAGCGCCGATCCTAGCTTTCGTGCCGATGGTACTAAACGATTATATAATTCCTCATCACCCTCACAAAACACACGCAGGCACATCAAACCGATCACTTCTGCCGACCCATAGATATAGTTTTTGTATTCATTACCATTAAAAACTTTCTGGTCCAGGTCCATTTCCATCGAACTCAAAAAAGCTTCGATCAGCCCTGATTCAATATGATACTCGTTAACCACCAACTGGAATGACTGCAATACCGGGTTCAGGCTGATCTTTTGCCCGATGGCTTTAAATGCATCTTCTTTAAAATCATTGATTAACTTATGCTGATCATGTCCATGAAATGTATCTACGATCTCATCCGCATATCTTACGAAGCCATAAATAGCATAAATAGGGTAGCGGAAGCGTTTGTCAAAAGCATTGATGCCCTTGCTAAAAGATGTACTGTACTTATTGGTGATCAGCTTACTGCCTTCAAAGCAGGTATCGTTGTACAGTGTCATTCGTGTCTCAGCAATTTCGCCAAAATTACAAATTCAACCCGGATATCTGTTTCGGTATATTCAAATCTATTGTTGACTACGGAATGGGCTTAAAATCAGATAACCCGCCGTGGCGGGTTATCTGATAATATATGTGGAGTTGTTAAATAACGGATTAGTCTTCTGCGTAAACAGGTTTTTTGATGCCGTTATCATAAGCTTTCAGGTTTTTCTTCAGAAGTTTACGTGCGACGTGAATGCGCGTTTTTACTGTGCCGATAGGAATAGTCAGGTGATCGGCAATTTCGTGGTATTTATGCCCTTCAAAATACATGGTGAATGGCACATAGTAATCTTCAGGCAATCTGTCCAAAGCTTTTTTAATGTCATCCATCACAAATTTTGCTTCGCCGCTATTTTTTGTTGAACTGAAAACCAGATTAGCAGAAGATATTTCTTCAGACTTGGTTACGAATGTGCTCATTTTAACAAAACGGCGATAATTGTTTATGAAAGTGTTTTTCATGATGGTGTATAACCACCCTTTCAAGTTAGTTCCTTCTTTAAACTTATTGTAATAAGTTATGGCTTTCAACATTGTATCCTGAACAAGGTCGTTAGCATCATCTGCGTCGCGGGTGAAGTGAAGTGCATATGACCTCAGCGATGTTGCCTGACGCAGTACCATGGTGTTAAACTCGATTGTTGTCATTCTGTTAAAGTTTTGTATACAGGATTAGACAAACATGATACCGCTTTCTGACCGTGCCAGTTTCAGGTATAAAGAAGAAGCTCAGAGTTTACACTTAAGTTAAGCTGAGTAAAGAGAAAAACATTCTTATAAACAACCTGAACAACAGTCATTTAATTGTAATAATTGAAGCTAAGTTGATATAAAAGGTAGGCTGATTTATCCTGAGCTTTATACAGAAAATACACTTTTAAGAAATAAAATTAACCAATAATATTTACTTCACGTTCCAGTAAAACGCCAAATTTAGTGTACACACTGTCTATGATTTGCGACGAAAGACTGTACACTTCTGCACCCGTTGCACCTCCGTGATTCACTAAAACCAGTGCCTGGTTTTTCCATGTTCCTGTGTGGCCAACCACTTTTCCCTTCCATCCGCACTGTTCTATCAGCCATCCGGCCGCCAGTTTTACAATGCCATCGCCTGCAGGATAGTTTACCACTTCCGTAAATCTGGATTGTAATCCCTTAAACTGATCTGTACCGATCACTGGATTTTTAAAGAAGCTCCCTGCATTACCAATAGTGGATGGGTCGGGTAATTTGGAAACCCGTATATGAGATACTACCTGCGATACATCCTTAATAGTTGGTTGAGCAATATTGCGGTT
>DATHLW010000342.1:0-7557 GCA_035487675.1 Mucilaginibacter sp.
TCTTTGTTAATTGTCCCGTATTTAATCCCAAGACTGATAAAATATTTTTTCAAGAGGTCAAACTTTTGATTACAACCTGCACCAAGAGTTATTTTGCGCGATTCTGAATCAGCTACTTGGCACTCAAAGCAAACTTCTAAGTAGTCAAATATTTTCCCGTTTTTATCGATGAATAATATTGCATTACGAGGATTGAAGCACCCTCCTCCACCATTCTCAAAAAGGGCGGGTTCCAGTTCCCAATGGGAATAAACTTTAAACCCAGTATTATAAATAATATTGGTCAATTGATTGATTTGTGATTGTGTTAGCACTTTGAATTCTTTTATAGTTGAGTAATTCAATACACCTTTTTTAACATGCAGCCCATTTCTAAATATGGTGTCATTTGGCTTTTTTGACAAAGTATCAACGTGTCGACCAACGCTATCAATAGTGATTCCAGCGTCAACATCATTGCAAAAACAAGGGTAGGAAACAGCAATTATCTTCGCCGCCTTAGAATAAGGATAGCGCAGTAAACGCTGTTTTATAGAATATTTGCTAACAAATACACAATCATCGTAATAAACTTTATGATGCTTCATTTCTTCAAAAACAAGTTGCAAATGCTTCTTTGAGATTTTATGAATGGTGTCAACAGTCAAGGTGCGTTCTTTAGAGGAGGCATAGAAGATGTTGCCTAATAATAATGATAAAATAATTGTGACGAATCGCATATTTTTGACGGGCTTAGATAATGCAATATAAAAAGAATTATGCGCATCACCATCATCGGTTCAGGCAATGTAGCGACACATTTGGCCGCGGCTTTTAAAAATGCCGGGCATAACATTGTGCAGGTTTATAGCCGTGATATGCATAATGCATCGCTGCTGGCTTACCATGTGCGTGCCGAGGCAGCCGATAGCCTTGATAAAATCAACACGGAAACCGACCTGTTTGTGATCGCAATAAAGGATGATGCTATTGAAGCGGTTGCATCTGAGCTGGCTAAACATGGTAAATTGATTGTGCATACATCCGGAGCAACCGATCTGGCTGCATTATTAAATCACACCAACAGCGCAGGCGTCTTTTATCCCTTGCAAACTTTCAGTAAAACCAGGGAAGTGAATTTTAATACTGTTCCGCTTTGTATCGAGGGTGCTGATGAGGAGATTACCTCAAAACTAAATGAGCTGGCATATACCATCACCCAAAATGTTTACCGCATCAATTCTGCCGAGCGTAAAACCTTGCATTTGGCTGCTGTTTTTGCCTGCAATTTTCCAAATTACTTGTATTATTTGTCACAGCAATTACTGGCGGAAAAGCAACTGCCTTTCGATCTGCTTCGCCCATTGATATTAGAAACTGCCGAAAAAGTACAGGAGCATCTTCCGGCTGACGTGCAGACCGGTCCGGCAATACGGAACGATGAAAAAACAATGGCCTCACATCTCGATCAATTGCGCGAAAATCCTGATTTACAGGAGCTATATCGGCTGTTAAGTCAGGGTATTATCAAAATGGAGAATCGGGGGTAGGGCATAGTTAAATTTTGTTACTTTTGCCCTAAATGAATATTTATAAAGTAAAGATCAGCTTTGAGGAAAAAGGCCACGAACCCGTTGAGTTGCCCATTGCCGAAGGTGAATCAGTATTGGATGTTTGCCTCGAGAACGGCATCGAACTGCAGCATAACTGCGGCGGTGTTTGCGGGTGCAGTACCTGCCATATTTATGTGAACAAAGGAATGGATAATATCCAGGAAATATCAGATAAAGAAGAGGATTTTATAGATCGTGCCGTTAACCCGCGCATCAACTCAAGACTGGGTTGCCAATGTGTGGTGCAGGATGGCGATATCGAAGTTACTTTGCCTAATCAATCGAATTTCCTGGGCCACTAAGAAGAGGTTATACGTATTACGTTTGACGTTGTACGTAACAAGAATTAAAGGACAAAAAAACGTACTACGTATAACGTACAACATAAAATGAGCGACAATAAATTTGCCTTACCTATTAAATGGAACGATTACGAAGATATCGCAATAGAACTTTATGAAAAGTTCGGCGATGACTTTGATGAATCGAAAATATACCGCATACGCTTTACAGAACTGCTGGAGTGGGTACTTAGCCTGCCTAACTTTGTTGGTAAACGCGAAGAATCAAATGAGGGCCACCTGGAGCAGATCCAATCTGCGTGGGTTTACGAGTGGAGGGATAACCAGTAGGCAGTTCGCAGTTTGCAGTGATGAGAAATTCATTTACAATGATATCGTTGATATTTTGTTTCTCTGCAAATCGTAAACTGCAAATACTCGTCAAAAATAGATAACTGCAAACTGCCAACTTAAAACTGCAAACTGAATTAATGGAATCATTTTTACATAAATTAAAAGATATTTCAACCTTCATTTTTGATGTTGATGGTGTGTTGACCGATGGCTCCGTCTATGTAATGGAGGATGGCGGACAGGCACGGCAGTTCAATATAAAGGATGGCTATGCGATTCAGTTGGCGGTTAAATGCGGTTATAACGTTTGTGCCATTTCCGGCAGTCGTTCAAAAATTTCTATCCACCGTTTGAATAGCTTGGGTGTAAAAGATGTATACGTTGGCGCTCATACCAAAACAGAGAATTTCAGAATATACCTCGAAGAAAAGCATGTGCTGCCTGCAAGCGTTTTGTTTATGGGCGATGATATACCGGATATAGCTGTGATGAAATTGGCTGGCCTTGCAGTTTGTCCTGCAGATGCGGCCGAAGAAGTAAAAGCGATCAGTGCTTATGTATCGCCAAATCCGGGTGGCAAAGGCGCCGTGCGTGATGTAATAGAAAAAGTGCTGAAAGTACAGGGAAAGTGGATGACTGAACAGGCGTATAGCTGGTAGTCTGAATTACGATTTTAGACTTAAGAATTACGATTTGAAAACTTTACCAAAGATCATTCTTGCTTCCAAGTCGCCGCGCAGACAGGAGTTGCTGCGTTTGATGGATGTTGATTTTCGCATCGTATTAAAGGAAGTAGACGAATCCTATCCCGATCACCTTTCTCCTCAGGAAATTGCAGTTTATATTGCTGAAAAAAAAGCCAGGGCTTTCGATGAATCGGTTAATGATGAGATCGTCCTAACGGCTGATACTATAGTAAGCATTGACGGCCATATTCTTGGGAAACCTGAATCAAAAGAACATGCAGCTGAGATGCTGGGAATATTATCGGGTAAAGTACATCAGGTGATCACAGGGGTATGTATTCTTCATAAACATCAATATAATTTGTTTCATGATGTATCAGAGGTGTTTTTCCGCAAGCTTACTGCTGATGAGATCAATTTCTATGTAGACAAATATGAGCCGCTGGATAAAGCAGGAGCTTATGGTATACAGGAATGGATAGGGCTGACAGGTATTGAAAGGATCAACGGCTCCTATACGAACGTAGTTGGCTTACCTACCGAAAAATTATATCAGCAATTGATCAGATTGGTTTAGAAAGTTCAGGATTTGTCCTTAATTTTATCAGCGAACTTAATAAACCTTGCTATAAAATGGAAGATCCGGAAGTACCCACCGAACATTTACACGAACATATTCACGAAGCTGCGCATGAAGGCCATGATAGATGGTCGATGCTGGTAGCTATTTCAACAGCTTTTATGGCCGCCTTTGCTGCCTTAAGCAGTTTAATGGCAGGGCATCAATCTAATGAAGCTTTGATTACCCAAATAAAGGCGTCCGACCAATGGTCCTATTATAATGCCAAGGGCATTAAAGCTGAGGTTGCCGATGCGGTGAATAAGATCAATTTTGTCAAAGCCTCTGCTGACAGTGCGCAATCTGCTACCGCAAGGAAGGCCAAACTAAAAAAAGACCAGCAAAAGATACAGGAAAAGGCCGAAGAGCTTGAAAAGGAATCAGAAGCGCATTTAAACAAGGATATGATCCTGGCCAGGGCGGTTACTTTTTTCCAGATCGCTATCTCTATTTCGGCTGTTTCTATTTTATCAAAGAAACGAGTGCTATGGTATATCAGCCTGGTGCTATTTGCAGCTGGGATATTCCAATTTATAGTGGGATTGTTGTGATTATCTGAACTATGATTTATTTGATTTTTTGACTTACTATGATTATTGTTTAAATCATAGCCTTCATTTAATCATTTTCAAATCATGGTTCAGACAATTTACCTGAACACAAACCCGTTATTCCCCCTATTGATATCCGGTAGCGCAGCATCAGGGTCGACAACAACACGGCTGACTTCCTTTGTTGTTGGTATCGTGAAAGTGACCATTTTATTTTGCAGCCAGGCCTCAACGGGCACCTGCATATGTTGTTTGCTGCCATCTTTCATAACCACCTCAACAGTAAAGGGCATTGCCATGGCTTCGAGGTTGATTACGGTAACCTGTAAACCTCGTTTGGGATCATTTTTTACATATTCTGCTCCAACCAGTTCAAGGTCGAGCTTCAGGTTATTATAGAACCAGCCCTTCCAGAACCACGACAAATCTTCGCCGGCTCCATTATCCATTGAACGGAAGAAGTCATCGGGCTGTGGATGCTTGAAGGCCCATTTGTGAATATAGTTTCTGAATGCATAATCGAACCTGTCATTGCCTAAAATTTGCTCGCGCAGCAAAACTAAACCCAATGCGGGTTTAAAATATTCTATCTGGTGACGGTATTTTTCAGGAACTGCATCTGCTGCAATCATTATGGTAGGTGCATCAGGATCAAGAATGGTCGGGATGATCTCATCAGCCGGGTTGCCTCCGCCGGGAGCATATTCACCATCCCGCTTTTTACCGTATTCACCATTGTTAAAGGCATCTGAAGCATAGATGTCAATAAAGGTATTAAACCCCTCATCCATGAATGCAAAGCGGCGTTCGTTAGAACCTACTATCATCGGGAACCAGTTATGGCCTATCTCGTGCGCGGTTACCCAATATAATTCTTTCCCTTTATCAGTAATTCCATCAAATACAATTCCGGGATACTCCATTCCTCCGGCTGTTCCTGCCTCGTTTACCGCAACAGGGTAAGGATAGACAAACCATTTCTCAGAGAAATATTCCATCGACTTTTTCAAGTATTCGGTCGCCCTGCCCCAGGCATCGTTTCCTGCACTTTCCACCGGGTAAACAGACATCGCCAGCGATTTTTTACCGCCCGGCAGATTAACTCTTGCCGCATCCCACACATAGGCCTTCGAGGCACCAAAAGCCACATCCCGGGTATTATTCATCCTGAAATGCCAGGTGAGGTTACCGCTATGTACCGGACGTGTTGAAGAACTATTCACCTCATTTACATCACGTATCATTATCGTCTTATCGCTGTTGCGTGCAGTGGCAAGCCTACTGATCTGCGTCGGGGTGAGCACCTGTGCCGGGTTTAGTAATTCACCTGAACCGGCCACGATCATATCCCATGGTACAGTCACTTCATAATCGATATTCCCGTATTCCAGGTAAAACTCACCGGCTCCCATGAATGGCAGTGTATCCCAGCCCTCGCTGTCATCATACACGCACATCCTCGGGAACCACTGGGCTATCTCGTAAATCGTACCGTTTTTGGTTTGATTATAATCTGTCCTGCCTCCAAATACAGCCGGTATTGCGTATTGATATTTAATGTACAGCTTGATATGGGCGCCATTCGGTGCCAATGCTTTTGGCAAACGAACCTGCATCCGGGTATCAGAAATAATAAAATTGGCTTTTTGGGACACTTTACCGTTAGTGATATATACCGACTCGATCTGGTAGCCTTCTGTGTGCTCGTTAGCCGGTTTAGGCAGGTCGGTTTGAAAGTTTGAGCGGGCTGTATTTTTGTAAGTATTCTGGTCAAGTTGCAACCATAAAAACTGCAAAGCATCCGGGCTATTATTAATATAGTCGATCTCTTCAGTGGCGGTCAGGGTTTTTGTAGTTGTATCTATTGCGGCTTTTAAGTGATAATTAGCACGGTTTTGCCAGTATTTTGCTCCTGGCTCTCCATTGGCTGCATGCCGTTCGTTTCCTCTTTCGGGGTAAAAAGATGGAGAAAACAGGTCAGCAGGATTATAATTGGATATAAGTGTATCCACCATTGCAGGCCTGTGTTTCTTTTGGGCATTTGCTGAAATAGTTACGATCAGAATTAAAGCGAGGGCTGTAAATTTAAATTTCATGATAGCTTAATAGGCTCGCAATATACAAAGGATGCCGTTATTTTTTGATTTGCCTGAGAAATGATACAACAAAGTTATTCACTCATCATTTCGGCCAATACGCCTTCCTTTAACGAATAAGTACATAGTGACACATTATTAATTTCTACCCTTTGCATAATGTAGCGTGTGATGAGTGAAGCCACCACGATCATATCTACCCTGACAGGTATAATTCCTTTATTACCCTGGCGTTCAGCGTGGGTGGAGAGGATGATCTGATCGGTGATGTTCAACAATTCTTTTTCATCAAAATCATAAGTCTTGATCTTTTTCAGGTTAAAAGAATCGGTTCTTTTGTTTTCTATCAGTTCAGCGAATGTCTCGAACGCTCCTGATGAACCAATGAGATGCGAAATAGCTATTTGTTTAACAGCTTTAAATAAATCAGGCAGAGTATTTTCAAGATACAAATTCAACGCCTCGATGGATGCAGAAGGGATAGGATCAGTATGATGAAACCGTTCCATCAACCTGGCTGCACCTATTTCAAAACTTTGCTTCCAGATCAATTGAGAGCTGTTACTAATAATAAACTCTACACTACCACCGCCAATATCCATGATCAATGAATTTTGGGATGATAACAATCCGCTTGCTTTAACACCCGAGTAAATAAAGACGGCTTCACGGTCGCCATCTACTATTTCAATATCGATGCCTGCTTCGGTTTTAACCTGGTCAATAAAAGCTTTTCCATTTGAAGCATTACGCAAAGCAGATGTGGCTATAGCCTTAATATTCTGAGTGTTATTTTTAATAATTTGCGTTTGGAACTGCTTCATCGTATTTAATCCACGCTCAAATGGAGCAGGAAGGATCATGCCTTTGTTGATGCCCCCTTCGCCCAATTTTACGGCAATGTGTTCATGTACTATCTCGCGGAAGTCGTGTATGTCGCCTTCGGCAATCAGCAAATGAAAAGTGTTGGTGCCGAGGTCCATCACGGCGAAGCGTTTATCCATGCCTCTAAAATAAATAATCCCTTAAATTGTTTAGAATCTAAGGGATTATTATGCTGTTTGTTGATAAATCTACTCTTTATAGAAAAACCACTTAGCGAGTTCCTTGTAGCTGGTCTTTTTACCGTACATTAAAATACCTACACGATAGATCCGGGCCGCAACATAAGTGGTGAATATAAACCCAACTATCATTAAGGCCATTGACAATGCCAGTTGCCAGCCAGGTACGTGAAAAGGTACGCGCACCATCATAGCTACCGGGGCGCTGAGCGGTATAATTGACAGCCAGACAGCGAGTGTGCTGTCGGGAGCCTGGAACAGGTACGACACGGATAATAGATAAGTGAATAGCAGCGGAAGTGTAATGGGAAACA
>DATHLW010000343.1:0-2440 GCA_035487675.1 Mucilaginibacter sp.
TGACCAAACCACGTATAGTGCTGCATACCACAATAGGGTAGCCCCCATTGCGTGGGAATGGAACGCGGTGTGTTAAAATGAGAATCTTCAACTGAGAATGCGGTTTCAACAAATGTAAAAACCCTTAACCCCTAATCAAAACATCTTTAGAAAATACTTAGCTGCGGGTCGCTTACGCGAAAAGTGCGCCGATGGTAAGGCGTGAAGCCTATTTTTAAAACTGCCTCACGATGTTTAATGGTAGGATAGCCTTTGTTGCTGTGCCAGTCGTATTCGGGGTGTTCGGTTGCTATCCGTTTCATATAATCGTCGCGGTAAGTTTTAGCCAGGATAGAGGCAGCAGCTATACTGAAATATTTGGCATCACCTTCAACAATGCATTGGTGCGGCACCTTTTGATATTTATTAAAACGATTGCCGTCGATGATTAAAAATTGAGGAACAACAGATAATTTCTCGATAGCCCGATGCATCGCCAGGAAGGAAGCATTCAGGATATTAATCTGGTCAATCTCATTATTATCAACCGATGCTACGGCAAAGGCGATGGCATTTTGCTCGATCTCGTCACGGAGTTCGTAACGAATGTTTTCAGATAGTTGCTTGGAATCGTTAAGCAGTGGGTGATCAAAATCAGCGGGCAATATGACTGCTGCCGCAAACACAGGCCCGGCAAGACAACCGCGGCCAGCTTCATCGCATCCAGCCTCAATAAAATCATACTGATACCTTGCCAATAACATTTTTCAAAAATAGGCTAACGTTGTAGAAGTTGGAAATGTTGTAGTGGAATGGAATGAGAAGTAACAGGCTTTATTTTTCAACAACTTCAACCTTTATAACATCTATAACCTTTGCAACCACCATCAAAAAATTCTTATTGTCAGCAACGTAATATCATCAATGGGCTTCCCTTTCACGATCAGGTTGAGGTGATCCAGCAAGGTCTGGTTAAATTTATCCGGCGATAAATTGCCATTGCCGATCACAAAATCAAGCAGTTTATCTTCATCCCATGTTTTTTGCGTGGGTACATCATAGTCCATCAACCCATCGGTGTAGTTGAATATCAAACTACCCGGCTCTACATCCACTTCGCCCTGGTTCAGGAAAGGCAATTCGTCAAATGCACCGATCATTGTCGTACCTAATTTAAGCGGAACAGCTTCTCCGTCGCTAAACAAAATTGAAGGGTTGTGCCCGGCATTTATAAAATTCAGCTTACGGGTATGTTCATTGTATTTTGCCAGGAAAAGCGTGATAAATCTTTCACCCTTTGTGTTTTTCAGTACGATTTGGTTCAGGCGCTCAATAATATTGGTCAAATCATCCTCAACCGCAGCCCATGCACGCAAACTGGCCTGGAAATTCGCCATCAGCAAAGCAGCGGAGATACCCTTGCCCGACACGTCGGCAATGCACCACAAAAATTCATGGTCGTTGATACGGATAAAGTCAAAATAGTCGCCGCCTATATTTTGATGCGGGAAATATTTAGCGCCGATCTCAACTGCGGTATCCTTGTGGAACCTGAGCGGTATCAGCATATTCTGCACTTCCTGGGCCAGTTCCATCTCACGCTTAAAACGTTCCGACTCCATCCGTTCGCGGAAAAGCTTCTTATTCTCCAAAGCCACCACGATCACGTTGATCAATGTCTGGATAAAGTTCAGATCATTGTTCAGCATCTCATCGGTAGTATTAAACTCACCGATAAGGGCATAGGCCAATGGCTTACTTTTATGATAAAAAGGGATAAAGTAATCGTAGTTTTTAAGTAACGAATCGGTATGCTGGGCTAAAGGTGCGGGGGCACGGGTCTTCAATTTTTTACAGGCATTGTGCAGGGTCTTGGTGTTTTCAGTTTCGCCACCATAACTCGATATACATATAAAGCTTCCTTCGTGCTCAATTAAAAAGCGTAGCCTCCCCACCTGCAGATAATTCTGCATGATTACTTCGAGCATCTGGATCAGTACAGGTGTCGAAATGTTTTTGTTAATAGCCCTGGTAACCTCAAGCAATGAGTTTAATTCGGATTGCCTTTTAAGAAGCAGCCGTATTAACTCATCCTCGCCAGAAATTTCCTCGATACTTTGCATTTATGGTTTAGAGACAGGCCAAAATAATGAATAAATTTTTTTAAATCCGTGTACTTTGTGATTTTATGTCAAACGCATCCCGCAAACCTACTGTCACCAGGTTAAAGGCATAAACCATCAGCATAATTGCCAATCCCGGCAGTACGGCAAGATAAGCAGAATTCATAATAATATAACCATAATGTTCTTTTATCATGCTTCCCCATGTTGGCGTTGGCGGTTGTGCACCAAAACCGAGGAAGCTCAACCCCGCCTCCAGCAATATTGCCGATGCGAAGTTTGATGATGCTAAAACCAATATCGGCCCAATGATGTTTGGCAAAATGTGCCGGCGTATG
>DATHLW010000344.1:0-8621 GCA_035487675.1 Mucilaginibacter sp.
CCCGTTACGTAGTTACTAATTTGATCGATATCGTTAGCAAAAATGGAAACTTGTTATTAAATATCGGCCCAAAATCTGATGGAACCATAACCGACCAGGAAACACAGGTTTTACTGGGTACCGGAAAATGGCTGGATGTAAACGGCGAAGCCATATATGCTACCCGTCCATGGAAGATTTACGGCGAGGGCCCAACAAAATCAGCAAGCGGTTCATTTGCTGATCAAAAAGAACCTTTTACCTGGCAGGATGTTCGTTTTACTGCTAAGGGCGATGTTTTGTATGTTACCGCTTTGGGCTTACCGAATGGTCAGTTAGGCATCAAATCATTATCATTAAACTCGGGGAATGATAAAATAGCCGAAATAAAAATGATTGGTAGCGACCAAAAAGTAGTATGGAAGCAAAATGGTAACGAGCTGTTAATTAGTCCATCAAAAAGTTATCCTTCGGAATACGCAGTTAGTTATGCGGTTACATTTAGTCATTAGTCATTGGTCATTTGTCATTAGTTCAATAGTTTGTTGGTGTGGGTGGAGAAGTAATTCGTAAGTCAAAAATATTTCAGTTTAAGCAATTCAGTGTTGATCAGAGTGGTTGTGCCATGAAGATCAATACGGATGGGGTTTTGCTTGGGGCATTGGCAGAAGTGGATGAGCCTGAGAATATACTTGATATTGGTACAGGGACAGGTGTGATCGCCTTAATGCTGGCACAACGATTTGAAAATGCCCGGATAGATGCAGTTGAGATTGATCGATCGGCAGCGGAAACAGCAATCCGTAATTTTAGCAATTCGCCATTTGCTGAAAGGGTGAATTTATATCCTGTGGGATTTGAACAGTTTTTTGAATCAAACCCAGATAAAAAATATAACCTGGTTGTATCCAACCCGCCATTTTTTATTAATTCATTAAAATCGCCAAAAGCTGGTAAGCAATTAGCTAAACATGCGGATGTGATTTTTTTTGAAAGACTGATCAATACTACATCAGTTCATCTTACCGCTGATGGTTTAATTTGTTTGATATTGCCGATAGATACGGCTGAATTGGTATCATCATTAGCTGAAAAAGCAAATCTTTATCAACAAAATAATATAAGGATACATTCATTTGAGGCCTCGGAGCCTCATCGATTGATACAGTACTTCGGATTTAAGCAAACCTCTGTTAAGGGAAAGCAATTTGTAATTTATAAGTCTGTCGGTAATTATTCCGAAGAATATGTTAAATTGCTGAAGCCTTACTTTATAGCTTTTTGATATGAGAACTTATTCCATCATTGCTACAATCGCCCTATTGATACCTATAACCTGCAACCTGCTTTATGCACTTCAATTTTATTACCTAAATAATCACAGAGAGTTCGGGCACGTCGAAAACACTTTTATTTTAAGAAGCTACGCTGCCCCACTTATTGGTGATATTATATTTGTCATCGCGGCTCTTATTCTAAATATAAAACGAAAATATTATGAGAATTGCATCATGTGCGTCACGGTTGTGGCAGGTTATATCATGTTCATCATATTGAATTATGGTGTCAATTTTTTCTTTCAATGGTTAAAATAGGCCTCCTCTCCGACACCCACGGCTACCTCGATGATGCAATTTTCAAGCATTTTGAAAATTGTAATGAGATATGGCATGCCGGAGATTTTGGAACGATAGAGTTGGCTGATAAGCTTGCTGCGTTTAAACCTTTGCGCGGGGTTTATGGCAATATTGATGGGAAAGATATCCGTTTAACCTATCCCGAACACCTGCGCTTTAAATGCGAAAACGTAGACGTATGGATGACCCATATCGGAGGTTACCCGGGAAAATATAATCCGTCAATAAGACAAGAAATTTACACTAAGCCCCCTCAATTATTCATTTGCGGGCATTCTCATATATTAAAGGTTATTTACGACAAAAAGATCAGTTGTTTACACTTAAACCCCGGAGCAGCCGGGAAACAAGGCTGGCATAAAGTACGTACAATGCTTAGATTTTGCATTTCTGAGGAAAAAATCCATACCTTAGAAGCCATAGAATTGCAGAAATAATATGTATTAAATACACTAAGTATATGAAAATAACCAAAACACTAGGCCAGTTTATTATTGAGAAGCAAGCAGACTTTCCGTACGCTAAGGGTGAATTATCAAGGCTATTAAGGGATATCGGAATAGCAGCAAAAATTGTTAACCGCGAAGTGAACAAAGCGGGGCTTGCTGATATACTTGGTGAGAATGGTACAACCAACGTTCAGGGCGAAGGACAGAAGAAACTGGATGTATATGCTAACGAACAATTTATATCTGCATTAAAGCATGGAGGTGAGTGCTGCATTGTCGCATCTGAAGAAAATGATGACTTTATTCATTTGGATACCGATGTTTCAAAAGATGCCAAATATATCGTCGCGATTGACCCGTTGGATGGTTCATCCAATATTGATGTGAATGTGGGCATAGGTACTATATTTTCCATCTATCGCCGTAAATCAACCCAGGGCAGGGCTGCTTTGAATGATGTTTTGCAAAAAGGCACAGAACAGGTAGCAGCCGGTTATGTGATCTATGGTTCATCAACCATGCTGGTGTATACCACAGGTAAAGGCGTGAACGGGTTTACTCTTGATCCATCAATAGGCGAGTTTTGCCTTTCACATCCAGATATGAAAATACCAAAGGACGGAGTAATCTACTCCATCAATGAAGGCTATTATGTGCATTTTCCGGATGGGGTTAAAAAATATATCAAATATTGCCAGGTGGAGGACGAAAAGACAAGAAGGCCATACACCTCACGTTATATTGGCTCTATGGTTGCCGATATTCACCGTAACCTGATCAAGGGAGGAATATTCATTTACCCGGTAACCGCGAGTGCACCTAAAGGAAAATTGCGTTTGGTATATGAATGTAACCCAATGGCATTTATTATTGAACAGGCCGGAGGAAGAGCCAGCAATGGTTACGAACGCATCCTTGATCTTGAAGTAAAAGAACTGCACCAGCGTACGGCTATTTTTATCGGATCAGAAAATATGGTGCATAAGGCGGAAGAACTAATGTCATTTTTCTCTCCGCAGGGGACTAAAAAAACATTTGAGGGGCAAGTGTCGATACAATGATTGTTGGAAAGTTGTAAAGTTGAAAGGTTGTAAAGTTCTAATCAGAAAGATATAAATTGATTTGCTAATAACATTTCAACTTTCCAACGTTTCAACCTTACAACAGGTTTACCTTAGCCGATTCCGCCTCAAAAACAGAATCGATCAGCAGGTCTTTTTGCTTGCTTGCTGCAACAGCCAGTTCGTCGCACCGTTCGTTTTCGGCGTGGCCGGCGTGGCCTCGTACCCATACAAATTTGATTTGATGCAGTTTGCTTATTTCAAGGTACCGAAGCCACAGATCTTTATTTTTTTTATCCTTAAAGCCCTTTTGCAGCCAGCCATAAACCCATTTTTTTTCAATGGCATCAATAACATATTTGGAATCGGAATAGATCGTAACTGCTTGATTCAGATTTTTTAAAGACTCCAAACCTTTTATCACAGCCAACAACTCCATACGGTTATTGGTTGTTTTGCGGTACCCTGCAGATAGTTCTTTATAGTGCTTACCCGAACGCAGTATAACGCCGTAGCCTCCAGGCCCAGGGTTTCCGCTTGATGCACCATCGGTAAAAATTTCGATCATGTGATTAGTTCATAGATCATAGTTGATGGTTCATGGTTTTTAAGCCGTTGCATCCTCTAAATCGTTGTGCTCAAAAATAGAAAATAAATCAAGCCCATGAACTATGAACCATCAACTATGAACTAAGAAATCTTCTTTACCTTCAACCTCAGCGAGTTGCCGATCACCACTACATCAGAAAAGGCCATGGTAAAGGCGCCGATCATCGGGTTAAGGAAACCCATAGCGGCAATAGGTATTGCGACAATATTGTATGCAAAAGCCCAGAATAGATTTTGTTTGATGGTGATCAGCGTATGCCTGCTGATTTGCAAAAACTTAACGAGCGAATAAAGATCGGTATTCAATAGTATTACCCTTGCCGATTGTATGGCAACCTGGCTCGAATCATTCATAGATATGCCCACATCAGCTTTGGTAAGGGCAGGGGCATCGTTGATGCCATCGCCAACCATAATAGTTTCGCCCTTCTTTTTGTAAATGTCGATCACGGTCAGCTTATCGGCAGGAAGTTTTTCAAAATGGATTTCATTAATGCCAATTGTTTTTGCCACTTTAACGCAACGGCTTTTCTTATCACCGCTCAATAAAACAGGCGTGATGCCCATTTTTCTCAGATCACTGATCAGTTTGACTGCTTGCGGCTTAATATCGTCATCAATTTCTATCTGCGCCAGCAAAAGTTGATTTTTATAAAGTGATATATTAAAATCATCATCAACATTATTCTTCCCCAAGCCCAGGAAATAGTGATTACCTTCTACATCTTCAGCACGCATACCCAATCCTTTGTCTTCGCTGACAGATTTCAATATCAACTTCTTTTGAGGTAATAATTTCAATTCGCTCACTAATGAACGGGCAATAGGATGGTTGGAACGTTCTTCGATTGCTGTGATAATACCACGAACAATTTCTATATCAGTCCCGGTTTCAGTTTTTATGTTATTAATATGGAATTTTCCGGTTGTAAGCGTGCCAGTTTTATCAAAAACAATGTATTTGGCCTGGGTTACCGCTTCAATTGTGTCGCCACCTTTAATCAATATACCGTTTTTTGCTGCCCTGCCTAATCCCACCATTACAGCGGTAGGGGTGGCCAGGCCCATAGCACAAGGACAAGAGATCACCAGCACAGCAATAGCATTCATTATAGCATGCTGCATACCTGCGTGACCAACATAATAAGTCAGTGTAAATGTGACCAAGGCGATCAATACTACAGCCGGAACAAATATGGCAGCCACACGGTCACCTAATTTTTGTACAGGAGGTTTGGCTGCCTGCGCTTTTTTCATCAGGTCGATGATCTGTGAAAGAACAGTATTGCTACCCACTTTGGTAGCGATCATGGTCACATTGCCATGCTCCACAATCGTTCCGCCTATTAATGTATCGTATTTGCCTTTTTCGATCGGGATACTCTCGCCGGTAAGCATCGATTCATTAACTGATGCATTGCCCGATAACACTTCGCCATCGACAGGAATTTTATCACCGGTATTTACAATCAATGTATCTCCGGGCCGTACCTCGCGGGCGCTTATCACTTCAATTGCACCATTTACAACACGGTTCGCATTTACCTGCTGGATTTTAACAAGGTCCTTTACAGCTGAGGTAGTTTGGGTTACTGAACGTTTTTCAAATACATTGCCGAGTAAAACCAAAGTGATGATGGTAGCACAAGTTTCGTAAAACTGATAGCGCATACCTAAGTTTTGCAATGTTCCGATCAGGCTATAGATAAAAGCTGAGGATGAGCCGATAAAGATCAGTACATCCATATTAGGCACACCGCCTTTAACAGAGTTCCATGCGCTTTTGCCAAAATGGAGGCATCCTACGATAAAAACAGGCAGGCAGAGTAGTAATTGTACGACCGGCATATGTAAAAAATGCCAGGGAAGTATCATGGCTGATAGAAGCGGAACGGTAAATATGGTACAGAAAATGAGTTTATTCTCTACCTTTTCATAAAACTTTTCATGTTGAAGGCTGGCATCTTCGGCTACTTTATAACCAAGCCCTTCGATGCCTTTTATGGCATCTTTGATCTTTACTTCATCATCTGCTGAAAATTTTACCTCTTCTGAAGCGAAGTCCACCCATATATCATGAAAGCCTTTTTTTTCTAATAATTTATGAACAGACATTGCACAATTATTGCAATGCATCCCTGTAACACTCAATTCAATTAATTGCTCTGCCATAACTACAAATTTCGTCAATAATTAAGATGCGATCTAAATTAAATAGTAAGACGATTGTAATATTAAAAAATCCCTTGACTTTAGAGAGTAAATATTTACATTTGCACTCTCCAAAACGGTAGATGTAGCTCAGTTGGTTAGAGCATCGGTTTGTGGTACCGAGGGTCGTGGGTTCGAGCCCCATCATTTACCCATACAACCTCCCGTGAAAACGGGAGGTTTTTTTATGCACTGATTTTCAAGTATTTAACATGTTGTTTGGAGGAAAAATGGTGTTCGAGGTTTTTGACTCAAAATGAATATTGATTTTGGTGTATTTGTAATCAAAACAAAATCAACAAGTTAGAAATGCAAATGGTGTTCGAGCCCTATAACAGGGTCGGGGTATTTGACGAGTTTGATAACATTGACCGATTGTTATTAGCTCGCTGGAAGTGATTTTTGATTGGAGCAACGTTTAAGTGCTTGTTGAACCGATAAATTGCTTAGTTTATAAATCAGATCTAATACCAATTTTACTTTTTCTATATCAATTTTTACCCCAATCTTAGTAAGGATTTCCCGTGCCATTTTAGGTAGCCCCTCCCCATTTGAATACCTGTGGGTTATTTATAAGGCATTCAATCGTTTTAAAATATATTGACCACCCAACTTGCAAAATATCCTATAGCGAGATTTAGAACTGAAATAATTAAAAAAGCAATAAAAGTAAGGCCGATTATTTTAGCCTTGGAAGTTTTGTAGAAGAACTGGGCATAACACCAACACATTAAAACAAGGAGTAAACCTTGCTGAATTATGCCATATTGAAGTGTTGCGGCGTTGCCAAAAATATAAGCGACAGGGAAAAGGAACAAGCTAATAACAATGAACAAGCCTATCGAGAAGGTATTTAAAGCCAGATGTTCTGCAAGATTATATTTCTGTTTTTTAAAAATGAAGTAGGAAACCAAAGTGGTTGTTATAATTAAAAATAGACAGTCAAAAGCAAAATGCTCAGTCATCCAGGTAACAATTTTCCCGGAAGCACCGGTTATGTCGTCCTGTGGAGCGATTAGTGTCGTATTGATGTGGTTGAAAATCAGATAATGATAGAGCAATCCATAAAAAGTGGCAAGCACAATAACAAAGGATAGCGGTTGAAAATGCCTGACTCTCTTTCCTTCTAAATATTCCCTGATAGTATGTCCGGGTCTTGTCAAAAGCTCTTTTGATGTATACAAAATACCCTTATCAAAATGAAACAACCCGTGTTGCAAATCATGTAAGACAAAATGCATATTCAATTTGTGGGTGTTCGCTGACTGCCCGCAATTGCTGCAGAAATTGCCCGGTACTTCGTTACCGCAATTTTTGCAGACGAGGGTAGCATTTATTTTATGAGCACTCTCTTTTTTTGCTTTAACCATTTGCAATCTTTATTTATTTGTCCGCTATCAATGCATAAACTTACAATTTTGTATCCGGTTAATTATAGGTCGGATCAGGTCATTCATACGCACTTTTCAGCTACCGGTAAGACTGCCAGTAACCCTATTTCGTCGAAAGCAATGCGCCCATCTTCTTCGCAATCAGTCCGGCAGCGTACGCCGGGTTTAAACGATAAAGTAAATCCATCATCTTCGCATCTTTGCCCACTAACACACGATAACGGTTTTGCTCCATTCCGTCGATAATAGTCGCTGCTGCCTTATCGGCAGAAAGGATCTTTGGCGCCCCTTTTGTAGCAGAAGGTATCCTGTCGGCAAGGCCGGAGTTGGACATGATATTGGTGCCAACGCCGCCAGGGAAAACCACCGTCACTCTCACATTCGTACCGGATAATTCAGAATGAAGTCCTTCGGTAAGCAATTTCACCGCTGCTTTAGAAGCTCCGTAAATGGTTTGACCCGGAACCGGCAAGAACCCTCCCATGCTGGATATGTCTACAATATGAGCTTCAGGGCGGGTAAGGAGATGTGGTAGAAAAGTTTTAATTAAATAAAGCGTACCATAAAAGTTGATATTCATTACCCGTCCAATAATATCATAACCAAGGTCATTAACTTTTACAAATGGCTGAATGATGCCGGCGTTATTTATAATGCCGTCTGCCTGACCAAACTTTGCAATCACTTTATCTAATAATGCTTCTACCGCTATTCTATCGGTAATATCGACGACAAATGTGCTTAAAGCTTCAATCCGTTCGCCTGCCTGCGACGCGGTTTCTTTTAATGCAGCCTCGTTTATGTCTATCGCAACTACCTTTGCGCCCTTCACCAGAAGATTTAGGACTAACTCGCGGCCCATGCCACTGCCGCCACCGGTTACGACAATTACTTTATTTTGAACTTTCATTTAGATACTTACTTTTTATAATGGCTTTCCCTTTAGTAATGCCGTTTTCATTGAACGCATCTATGGAAAAATAATAGGGTTTAAGCCGGTTAAGGCTATGAATGCTTAAGGTGTCTGAATTAAACACCTGGTAGTTTTCGTAGAGCTTATCAGGTTTCGTTCCAAAGCGAATATTGTAACCAATCGCTTGCGGGCTTTTTTTCCAGGACAATTTTACATCACGCCCATCCGTTGAATCACGTTTTGCAGTAAAAGATGAAACCGGTAGAGGTGCTTTACCGCTGCCTTTTCCAAAAACGCGAAGGCCGGAAATGGCAAATTTCCCATCCGGGACATGATAATTAGTCAAGCGGATATATCGCGCTGAAACAGGC
>DATHLW010000345.1:0-3020 GCA_035487675.1 Mucilaginibacter sp.
GGCAATTTGGTATCCCAAACAAGATTGGTAACGGTTTTGGCCAATGTAGTATAAGGAGGCTGCGATGGCAGGCCTGTTTCATCTTTAAACACCCAGTCACGGGCATCATCAGCCAGTTTGTAATATACTTTCGGATCTTTCCACGCATACGGGCCGCCGCTATAAACGCCCGAAGGCATATCATCAGGGTAAGAACCTTTCCACCCCGCTGGCAATTTAGCAAAGCCCGATGAGCTTGGGATAAACGGCCGTGTGCCATCCATCGCTATAATGTTATCACGCATGGCATCATATAATTCCTTACGGGCGTGGCCTTCGTTACCACCGGTCCATACCAATAAGCTTGGATGATTACGGATGCGATAAATAGTGCTTTTCACATTGCTAACAAACACATTGCCCTCCAGCGGCCAGTCTGGTGAGCCTTTAAATTCGCCCTGGGTATCTCCTGTCACCCAGAAATCCGACCATACCATCAACCCATATCTATCTGCGGCATTCCAGAAAGCGTCCGGAGGTGTTACCCCGCCACCCCATATACGAACCAGGTTCACATTAGCATTACGGCACAAGTGCATCTCATAATCATACCGGGCCGAATCGCGATTAACCATCATGTCCGGCACCCAGGCCCCACCATTAAGGTGTACTCGTTTGCCATTCACAAAAAATTCGCGACGCACAAATCCGTTAGATGTTTTGGTCGCTTTGGAACTAACTGTCCTTATGCCGAATAGAAAAGTCGTATCATCCTGAACTCCCGTAGCATCACTGTATTGCAACCGGATACGGTATAAATTAGCAGCCCCGTACCCATTTGGCCACCATAAATGGGACTGATGAATAATTAACTGGCTTACTTTGTTGGCATCCAAAATTACTTCGCTTGTAGAATTAGATTTTACCTTTTCTTCTTGTGAAAACTGTATAGGTACTCCTGCAAAGTTTTCCGGCTTAATGCTAACAGTTAGCTTACCTATTTTAGAGGAATTGGTATTATTTGATAATGAGAGATTTAAAGACAGCTTTGCGGTATTAGTATCCGGCAGATCGGTCACCAATTTAGGCCGGCCTATTGTTACCGCACCTGTGGTACGCAAATAAACCGGTTGCCATATACCCATATTGCGGTCGCGTACGGGCGGCATCCAGTCCCATCCAACTGAACAGAGCATAGTCACGTTTTTCCCAATATCTCCAGTCGGACCGCCATTTTCATAGAACGGGCCTAGTGCCTGCAACTGTTCTTTAGCTGGATAACCCGGATAATCCAAGGGGTAGATTTCCACCGCCAAACCGTTTTCGGCTCCTGCAATTACTTCTTTGCTTACATCCAGGTTGTGCTCCGCAAACATCCCTGCCATTTGGGTCGAATCGGCAATTTGTTTGCCATTTACCCACACAGCAGCACGATAATTTATCCCTTTAAATATGAGTTGAAACCGCCGTCCTTTGTCTGCGGAAGGTACTTTAAATGTTGTACGATACCAGTAAGGCCTCTTCCACGGATTAGGCGTGTTGGGCAAAAAGCTGTACTGCTCCAGGTTGTATTCCTTGTTAAACTGATCCGAGGCATCTGGTATCAACATATTATTCAATCCCTGGTATGGGTCAGGGTAAATATGATTGGCCACCAGCCCGGTTAACACACTAGACGGCACCTTAACCGGGAACCAGTAAATACCGGAATGATAGTTTGCATTAGATAGATTCTCGCCGTTTTCTTTTACGAGGGTTGATGATTGAAGGTCGAAGTTGGTCAGTTTAACTTGCTTAACCGTTCCATTTTGTGCAAACAAAGTTGTTGACGAAAAAAAACTGGCAAGCAGAAAAGCTGATGGGTAAAATAGTTTTTTCATTAGTACAAATTGGTTTTGTAAAACTACTTAACAATGCAGTCGGGGGCGTTGTACTAATTTAGCTTTTTATAATATTATTTTTAGGATAATCCGATTATACTACTTCTTTGGGGCGTTATTCCTTAAAACGATCACCGGTAAATGCTGATCCCATTGAGGTGTATAATTTTTCTGATTAACCAGTCCCCTGCCATGAGTAGAAAAATTACCCAATATGATATCCTGGTTACCGTCCTGGTCAATATCGCCGATTTCCATGGTCAGCCATCGTCCATACTGATCAACCGGAATTTCATGCGCTAAAAAATGGTTGGGTTTAGTCTGTTCAAGATAAGTAAAGCCCGCAGCAGGATGATATTTGAAATCGGCAAAAAAAGCTATTGTAGCAATGTCAAGGTCGCCGTCATGATCAAAATCGGCAGCTATTGCTTTGGTACAGCCATCGATATGATAGAAATAGGTTTGCTTGAACTTCCAATCACCCTGGTTGGTAAAAATATAAACACCATGATAGGGCTTCAGTACTTTAGAAAAATCGCTGTTATCACCACAGGTATATAATATATCAGGCTTGCCGTCATGATTAAAATCAACCAATTGGAAACTGCTCGAGCCATACACGGCGGGAAAATGGAGCAAATTTTTGGTAATAAAGCCCCCTTTATGATCATTAAGGAACATCCAGATACCTTCATCCGCCTGTGCAAACAAACACATTACATCGGGCCATCCATCATTGTCAAAATCACCGGTTATTAACTGTTCTCCTCCGGGTATATCCCTTATTACTGTTTTCTTAAAAGAATGGTCTGGCTGCTGTTGTAATAAGTATAAGCCGCCTCGCTCGTGCCCAAATCCGCATACGACATAATCCATCAAACCATCTTTATTAAAATCTGCAGCCACAGTTTGCACGGCCCTTGGAAGGCTGTCGGTCAATACTTTTTGTTGTTTGTTTTTCCCTTTAAGGCTAATTTGTATCACTTTTCCCTTTGCAATATCAAAAGGCGGTAGTACCCCAATACATGTTAATATAGCCTCATTTTCCGAGAAAATAGCTCCGGTAACCGCTGAAGGCATCTTTTGGATAAATTTTGGTTTCAAGCTTTTATCCCATTGATAAAAACCACCTGCCGCATCACCGCTATAAAACTGATGATC
>DATHLW010000346.1:0-3856 GCA_035487675.1 Mucilaginibacter sp.
TACCTTAAAAGCGCAGGGCAACCTTGGCGAAGGTATATCCTGCAAGGTAGATACAGGCCGTGCATTGGTTGAGGCAGGCCTTCATCCTGCAACAGGTGGTGACGGTATGCTGGTCTGTTCGGGCGATATGCTTCTGGAAGCATTGGTGGCCTGTGCTGGTGTTACTTTAAGCGCTGTAGCAACAGCCATTGGGGTGGATATAAAAAACGGAACGGTAACAGCTGAGGGCGACCTTGATTTCCGCGGGACACTAGGCGTCTCTAAAGAAGCTTCAGTAGGTTTTAAGCAGATCAGGCTTGGGTTTTATTTAAATTCGGATGCAAATGAGGAGCAAATGGCTAGCTTAGCCAAACTTACTGAACGCTATTGCGTGGTCTATCAGACAATTACAGGCGGAACGCCAATAGAGACAAGTTATAATTTGCAGTAGAAATTTCTAATATCAGGTGCTATGCGGGAGTTAACTTGTTAGCTCGCCTCTCCTTTATTTCGTGCAAAATGCTGTTTAGCTTTTGATGCAATAAAGTGATTTGAGTAAGTGTCGAAAGACGTAACTCAAGTGTGTTAGCAGGGTTATTGGTTTCTGCTATCAATATGTCTATCTCCAGTTTGATATCTGTTGAATCCTTGTAAAGCTCTATTAATGACTTCATATAGCTTTATCAATAAGTAGTTAAATTAATAACAAATACAACGCAGGAAAAGTTGATAAATTATTATGAACCGAAAAGGTCCATAGTGAACGGAACGGAAATAACTAAATGGAGCGCGGCAATACCTGCTCAGTTATTAATACCTAGGCAGCCTGGCGTTCCCTTATTTCCCTTTGTATTGTAGCTAATTCTTCACGTAAGTTTGATACTTTAGATATAATATTTAAACGGGTAGCTAACGCTTCGTCATAACGGTAGTTGTCCAGCAATAAAGCTTTTATATCTTCCTGAAGCCTTACTGCACGCTTCCTCAGCACTGTAATCGATTTCATAATATTCTTCATATAACAATTTATAGTTAAACGATTTATTTCAAGAAAAGTTTAATAACGTATGTTGACATATTGTAAAATTTAAGGGCGTTTTAGTTATAATTAAGTTCTCATCTGGGATATAAGGGTACAGATTGACAGCTGCCTATGCTCATTTATCCTTGCTTTGCAAACAGTAAATTATATATGTTCCTTTTATCTCACTGCCAGCATTTAATTTAAAATGTAAGAAAAAATTTCCGACCTTTAGATTAGCATAAGCCAATTGTCGTATAAACCCTTATAAACAGCAGAAATACTGTTTACTTTATATAGCCTCAATAAAATAAGATTTGAAAATTAAGGCATCTGCATTAAATCTGACATTATGAAAAATTTAACCGAGCAGGAAAAATCACCGTTGGCAAGCCTTGATCAATGGGAAGATGATGTTATAAAACGCTATCCCGAACCAGCCAAACCTGCAAAAACAAAGACTGAGTTTCGTAATTATGACAGTCCCGAGATTGATGGTGTCCGCGAATTTTATCGTCTTAATCACAAATATCAAACCTATGATAACGTACAGGCCAAAAAGCAGAATTTCTTAAAATTCGACAAAAAAGAAATGCCCTGGTGGCAGGCGATGGAATATTTAAACACGCTGGTTGATGACTCGGATCCGGATACATCGCTCGATCAGCTGCAACATTTATTACAAACTGCTGAAGCTATTCGCGCCGATGGCCACCCTGATTGGTTTGTGCTAACAGGCTTTATCCACGACCTTGGCAAAGTACTCTGCCTTTTTGGCGAACCGCAATGGAACGTTGTAGGCGACACCTTCCCGGTGGGCTGTAAATTCTCGGACAAGATCGTCTATTCCGAATTTTTTGCCGACAACCCCGACACGTATGATGAACGCTTTAACACTAAATATGGCGTTTATTCGCATCACTGCGGCCTGGACGATGTAAGTATGTCGTGGGGGCATGATGAATATCTGTACCAGATCACCAAAGAACATCTGCCTGAAGAAGCTCTGTATATGATACGATACCATTCGTTCTACGCACAGCACCGCGAACATGAGTATGATCATTTATTGAATTCGCACGACCAGGAAATGTTTAAATGGGTCGATAAATTCAATCCTTACGATCTTTATTCAAAAAGCCCGAATGCACCGGTAGTATCAGAACTGAAGCCATATTATGAGGACCTGATAGCCAAATATTTGCCTGCAACGGTAAGGTTATAACAGGGCATGAGAAGTCCTATAACAGGTTGACCGTAATTAATGAATAAATATAACCCTTGGCGGTAACTACCGGCAGGGATGTTACTGCAGTTTTGATAAAAGGCATGCAGAAATTTTCTGTACCGTGGATGAATTTATAAGTAAACTATGCAACAATTTGCATGATCGTTTGTTATACAAATAATCAAAGTCATTTGTGACTTATCATCGACTATCAACCTAAAATTAAGAGGAATGTTGAAATTTGGTTAGCGTCGCTAATCAAGTTTGTAAGCATTATAGTTAAATTAATTAGGGGATAGCCAGGCGCGAGGCCTGGCTATTTTCCTTTTATGGGGGCGGCCTATTTTCCTGTTAGCCCGGACGCTCTATTTCGGGCTGAAAAATTGGGCTTTAAATCTCCGAACCAAGCTCTCCCGACCATTGCAAGCTTGGCCAAATGTGTTTCCATTGCGTGTTCTGATTTGATTAACTCACGAAACAGTTTCTATTAAAACAGATACTTCTCATAATCAATGCGTTTCAAAAAAAATAAATTATTTTTTGACTAATTGATCAGACATCCTATATTTGCAGTCCCAAAACAAAGGGAGTTTAGCTCAGCTGGTTCAGAGCATCTGCCTTACAAGCAGAGGGTCACTGGTTCGAACCCAGTAACTCCCACATTAAAACCTCTTAGATGAATATCTAAGGGGTTTTTTGTTTATATACTATTATCTCAGTAAAATGCATTAATTTTCGGGTGATTAAAACCGTATAAGCTATTGTGAAAAAAAGGCCTTTACTCATCTACATCATTCTGCTTCTGCTGGCTGTTACAGCAGTTTACATCAATCACTTTCATAACGGGTTCCATTTTGACGATACGCACTCCATCGTGGATAATCCATCTATAAGGAGCCTTAAAAATGTGCCGAAGTTTTTTGCGGATGGAACTACCAGCAGTGTATTACCTCAAAATCAGGCTTACCGCCCTGTGGTAACAACTTCGCTGGCTGTAGATTATGCCTTGGGTAACGGGTACGATCTTTTTGCTTTTCATTTTATCACCTTCTTGCTCTTCCTGGTGCAAGGGCTGCTGATGTTTGTACTGTATAAGAAACTGCTCAGTATCTCATCGTCCAATCAATGCATCGGTTATGTCGCTTTGCTGGCTGTTGCATGGTATATGCTGCACCCCGCTATTGCCGAGACCATCAATTATATCATTGCCCGTTCAGATGTACAATCAACCGTTGCAGTATTAGCTGCTTTTGTTTTGTATATCCGATCCCCTTTTTGCAGAAAAACATTCCTTTACCTCATTCCTGTGGGAATTGGTACGTTAGCCAAACCACCTTCAGTAATGTTTGCGCCTTTGTTTTTTTTCTATGTGCTATTCTTTGAAGAACAAGTTGGATTGACAGACATTTTCAAAAAAGCACACCTTAAACAATTCGGGAACAGCATACTAAAAAGTATACCTGCCTTTATTTTCTGTGGTGCAATGTATTTAGTGATCAGTAAACTCACACCAAAAACATGGGAGCCGGGTGGTACTTCGCCTATACAATATCTGATCACACAGCCTTATGTGATACTGCATTATTTCGGGACCTTCTTCTGGCCAACAGGGTTGAGCGCCGATTCGG
>DATHLW010000347.1:0-6832 GCA_035487675.1 Mucilaginibacter sp.
AGTATGCTCAGTTTGCGACGCAGGTCTGCCATGTCATTGTGAGCATATTTAATTACTCTTGAAAATGAAAGGCGGCTTCCATCAATTAAGGAAGCATGGTCATATTCATCCAGTATTAAATAATCATTACGGCCGGTGATAGAAGATAGTACACCCAGGTTTACCTGGAATCCTGTACTAAAAAGAACTGAAGCTTCTTTGCCTACATAAGTTGCAAGCCTTTGTTCAAGCTCCAGGTGTATGTCGAGAGTTCCGTTCAAAAACCTTGATCCGGCACAACCTGTACCATATTTATCAATAGCTTTTTTAGAAGCTTCTTTAATTTTAGGGTGATTGGTTAGTCCCAGATAAGAATTTGACCCGAACATTAATACCCGCTGACCATCTATAATAACCTCTGTATCCTGCCCGGATTCAATAGGCCTGAAAAAAGGGTAAACTCCTCTTTCCCTTGCCATTTCTGCGTCTTTGAATAACGCAATTTTATCATGTAGTTTTTTACCCATGTATTAGCCTTGTTTTAATTTTTTGTAAAAATATCATGAACAAGTTTACAATTTGAAGATTAGATAACTGAGAATGTTTACATTACACTTTAGGTGATAACGTAAATTCCCGAGAGGCAAATTAATTAAATTTTTTGTTTAATTAATGCCACAATTTTTCATTTTTTTTAAAAAACCACAAAATTCAGCTTCAAATCGGTGGTTTTATGGGAATTAGTCGAAATAATCACACCGATTTTCTTTTCCTCATAATTATACATATTTACAGCTTTCGAGTAAATTTACTAAAAATTATGGAACAATGTGCTTAATTTGTGTGTAAGTCGCACTATCATCCTATCTTATGGCAATAAAAAACTACTTGTTTTTCTTTTTTATATTTTGCTTCCCTTTAATTGTTTTTGCCCAAACAAGCGTGGATACCTCTGTAAAAGTAGTCACTTTAAGGCAATGTGTAGATTTTGCCCTGAAAAATCAGCCGATAGTGCGGCAGGCTGCAATTGATGAAGCAATAAATGAGCGCAATATTAATATCAGTCTTTCAGCCTGGTTGCCGCAGGTGACAGGATCGGGTTTATATGACTATTATTTTAAGGGCTCACCGATAGTGCCGTCATCTGCTTCAAATACTACCGGACGTACAGACAATGTTTCTACATTAGGTTTGCAGGCCAACCAGGTAATTTATAATAACGATGTTTTGCAAGCTGCCAAAGCCTCAAAGTATTCACGCCTTTATTATAAACAAAACACAACCAGCAGCCAGATCAATGTAGTAGCCGATGTTAGTAAGGCATTTTTTGATGTTCTATTATCACAGAAACAGTTAGATATCCTGAATGAAGATATTGTAAGGCTCCAAAGAAGCCTTAAGGATGCTTATTCTCAATACAATGCCGGTGTTGTCGATAAAACGGATTATAAACAGGCCACTATAGCTTTGAATAATTCACTGGCATCGCGCAAGCAAACAGAAGAAGCTATTAAAAGTAAGGTTGCTTATCTGAAACAGATCATGGGGCTTGGCGCTGAAAGCAAACTAACCTTATCTTATGATTCTGCCCGATTTGAAACAGAGGCTATTGCCGATACAAACCAGAAACTTGATTATAATAACAGGATAGAGTATCAATTACTACAAACTCAAAAGAACCTGCAAAATGTCAATGTTAACTATTACAAATGGGGCTTTTTACCATCGTTATCTGCAACCGGTGTCTATAATCTGAATTACTTTAGCGATAGTTTCTCAACTCTTTATAATAAATCTTTTCCTAATGCTTATGTCGGGTTGACGCTTAACCTTCCGATCTTTCAGGGAAATAAACGGCTGCAAAATTTAAGTAAGGCACGGCTGGAGTTCGATCGTGCCGATTTGGATATCACTAATTCAAAGAATACAATCAATACGGAATACGTGCAGGCACTGGCAAGCTATAAAAGCAATTACACCAACTGGCAATTTCTGAAACAGAATGTCAGCCTTGCCAAGGACGTGTACCATGTAGTGAGCCTGCAATATCGTGAAGGTATCAAAATTTATCTCGACGTGATCGTCGCCCAATCTGATCTGCGGACAGCGGAGTTGAATTACTATAATGCGCTGTTCCAGCTATTGTCGAGTAAGATCGACCTGCAAAAAGCACTGGGAACTTTATTTATACAATAAAACTGAATTTGAAATTTGAATCTCATTACTATATCATCGATGAAGAATAAATACATATACAAGGTAGGTCTATTGGCATTATTGGCGTTACCATCATGCAAAAGAGCCTCCAAGCAAAATGCAGCTTTGCCACCAACACCGGTTAGTGTTGCCGAGGCTAAAAAGGCTGACGCTATTTATTATGATCAATTCCAGGGGACTGTCGTTGCGCTGAATTCAGTTGAGTTGCGCTGCCAGGTATCCGGCTTTATCACGGGTATATTTTTTAAGGAAGGTGAAGTTGTACCAAAAGGTAAAGAGCTTTACGAAATAGATCGTCGTAAATATATTGCAGCTTATGACCAGGCTGTAGCTAATTTGTCAAGCGCAGAAGCTAATTTGGTGAAAGCTCAAAAAGATGTCGATCGTTATAACTATCTGCAAAAAGAAGATGCTGTCGCCCGTCAAACCGTAGATCAGGCTTTAGCGGCTTATGAAACCAATAAAAGCCAGGTGGCTGTTGCAAAAGCGGGAGTGTTATCTGCAAAAACGGATCTTTCTTATTCGATTATTACAGCCCCTTTTACAGGAAGAATTGGTATCTCACAAGTAAAATTAGGGGCTCAGGTTACTCCAGGGACTACTGCACTAAATACTATTTCAAGCGAACACCCGATCGGTGTTGATTTTGTGATCAATGAGCAGGATATCAACCGTTTTTATGAACTTCAGAAAAAAAGTACCGATTCTACCTTCAAACTACAATTATCTGATGGCGTAACTACCTATAATAAGCCTGGCAAGATACGGGTGATAGATAGGGGAGTGAATAATCAGACAGGTACGATTAAAGTAAGGGCGGAGTTCTCTAACGAAACTGATGTATTGAAGGATGGAATGAGTTGTGTGGTAAAAGTGCTTAACCAGGGTTCGGGGGAGCGGATACTTATTCCGGCAAAGGCTTTAACCGAGCAAATGGGTGAATTTTTTGTGTTTGTGAGCCTGGACACCATTGCCAAACAGCATAAAGTGACCTTAGGCCCTCATGTTGGAAATAATGTGGTGATCTTATCAGGATTGAATGAGGGTGATAAAGTAATAACAGATGGTTTTCAACGATTACGTGACGGTGGAAAGATCACTTTAGGAAACCCTGCCGGGCAACAGGGCTCACAAGGGCAACAAGGTGCAACAGGTCAACCAAAACAGGGGAAATAAACAGTTTTTCTAAAAACCAAAGAATGATCGCAGATACCTTTATAAAACGCCCCGTTACAGCTATTGTTATTTCATTGGTAATAGTGGCCGTCGGTATATTATCTATATCTAATCTCGCTATAGGTCAGTATCCCGAAATTACACCGCCCACAGTTAATATTTCGACAGTCTATACTGGTGCCGATGCACAAACTGTAGAGCAAACAGTTGCAACTCCAATAGAAGTTCAGGTAAATGGTACACCCGGCATGACCTACCTGCAAAGTAATAGTACCAGCAACGGCCAGATGAGTATGACTGTAAACTTTGAGGTTGGTACGGATATAAACGTTGCTGCTTTGGATGTGCAAAATAGGGTAGGCATTGCTACACCAACCTTACCGCAGGAAGTTCAGCGTCTGGGTATTACTACCCGTAAGCGTAACCCGAGTATTTTGATGCTTGTTGCCATTTTTGCTCCTAAAGGAAGCCATAACGTTCCGTTTCTCGACAATTATAGCAACGTTTTTGTGCGTGATGCACTTTTGCGTGCTAAAGGAGTGGGCGACGTAATTAATAGGGCAGATGATTTCAGTATGCGTATATGGCTCCGTCCGGATAAACTTGCTGCTTTGGGAATGACAGCAACTGATGTAACGAGTGCCATCCAGGAGCAAAATGCACAGGTTGCGGCAGGTTCAGTAGGTTCAACGCCGCAAGAGAAGGTACAAAGTTTTGAATACACTATACTGGCAAACGGAAGGTTAACAACGCCTCAGCAGTTTGAGAATATCATCGTAAGGACCCAGCCTGGAAATGGGGCAGTTGTACATTTAAAGGACGTAGCTCGTGTGGAACTGGGTAAATTCAATTATGCGGGTAACTCATTTGTTGACAATAAGAGAGCAGCCTACTTGTTAATTTACCAGGCCCCAAACAGCAATGCGATTGAGACCGCCGACAACGTATATGCAACTATGGAGGAATTGAAGAAATCATTTCCTACGGATGTGGATTATGTTGTTCCGTTTGAAGCAGTGACTGTTGTGAAAGTGTCAGTTCATGAAGTAGTTATTACCCTGGTAATTGCACTAACACTTGTGACTTTGGTGGTGTTCCTGTTCCTTCAAAGCTGGCGAACAACGTTGATACCGGTATTGGCCATCCCGGTATCTATTATAGGAACATTTATATTTTTTATACCGTTACATTTTACCATTAATACACTAACGCTTTTTGGCTTTGTGTTGGCTATCGGTATAGTAGTAGATGATGCCATAGTGGTCGTTGAAGCTGTTCAGCATTATATGGATGAAGACGGTATGTCACCGAAAGAAGCTACTACCCATGCTATGCAGGATATTTCAGCACCGGTAATTGCTATTGCATTGATTTTGGCTGCAGTGTTTGTGCCTGTAGGGTTTATCCCCGGTATTGTGGGACGGCTTTACCAGCAATTCGCTATTACTATTGCCATATCTGTATTGATCTCAGCTTTTGTGGCATTGTCATTAACACCTGCTTTATGTACCTTGATGTTGCGCCCCCGTAAATTGGATGAAAATTCAAAGGGGCTTGACTGGTTCTTCTTCAGATTCAATCAGTGGTTTGGAAGGGTAACTGGCCGATACAGAAATACTGTGGACAAAAGCATCAGGAACTCAAAGTTTATTGTTATACTGCTGATATGTATTATTGTTGGAGCAATTCTCTTATTTAAGAATAAGCCAACCGGCTTTATCCCTACAGAAGATGAGGGGCGTATTTATATTACTTACGATCTGCCGGAAGCATCTTCTACACAAAGAAGCGTTTCACGCTTACATGAGATGATGAATATACTGGACAGTATTCCGGAAGTAGGGCACTATGCAGCTTTGGGTGGCTTAAATGTGGTAAGTTTTGCTAATAAATCTAATAGCGGAACCATATTTGTTCAGCTAAAACCCTGGGATACCCGTAAATTGACATCAGAAGACCTTGTAGGGGTCATCCAAAAAAGAATGGCAAGGTTTAAGGAGGCCACAGTTGTGGTGATACGCCCGCCAGCCGTACCAGGTTTGGGAACAACAGCTGGTTTTTCGTTTATACTCGAACAAAGACAGGCTGGGGGTGACATTAATACATTTGAAAAAACGCTTCAAAACTTTTTAGCTGAAGTTAGAAAGCGAAAAGAAATATCAAGGGCATTCTCATTCTTTACAGCACGCACGCCCGCATACCAATTGACCATCGACCGTGAAAAGGCGAAAAGGCTGGGTGTACAGATATCGGATATTAACGCTGCCCTGCAAACTTACATGGGCAGTTATTTTGTAAATGACTTTACCATCTATGGCCGTAACTTCCATGTTGTTGCACAGGCGGATACCAATTACCGTACGAATATTGAAAGCCTTGGTCAATATTTTGTTCGTAACCAAGCCGGGCAGATGGTGCCTTTGAGCACCGTTACATCTTACAAAATGATTGAGAATGCACCGTTGATATCGCATTATAACCTGTTTAGATCTGCTGAAATTGATGGTAGTCCCGCACCGGGATTCAGCAGCGGAGATGCTATCAAAGCCTTGCAGGATGTAGCAGCAAAAACGTTACCTGAAGGATATGGTTACGAATTCTCAGGTTTGAGCCGAGAAGAAATTTTATCGGGATCAAGCACAGTATACATCTTTATGCTGTCTATCGGCTTTGTATTCCTATTTCTCGCAGCATTGTATGAGAGTTGGTCAGTCCCATTCTCAGTATTGCTGGCCGTGCCACTGGGTGCATTTGGGGCAATATTATTCTTGAGTTTACCTTTTAACAAAGGTCTTGATGATAATATATATGCGCAGATCGGTTTGATCACACTGATAGGTTTGGCGGCCAAGAATGCGATCCTGATTGTGGAATTTGCCAAGGAACGTGTGGACAGGGGTATTGAGCTTGAAAAGGCAACACTGGAGGCTGTACGCCTGCGCTTAAGGCCGATCATTATGACATCAATGGCATTCATATTAGGTGTTGGGCCGTTGTTAGTGGCGTCAGGTGCCGGTGCGCAGGCAAGGCAAACTATAGGCTGGACGGTGTTTGGTGGTATGCTTACCGCAACATCCCTGGCTATATTTATAGTACCGGTCTTATTTTATCTGATTACTAAGGCGGCCTATGGCAAAAAGCAGTTGGCTGAATTGCAGAAAAATTATCAACCTGATCCAGACCGTGATGCGGAAATAAAATAGTATAAGGTATCTAAAATTTTGTAAAAACCTAAGGATAATATTGTTGTAAGAAAAGCCCCGGCCAATTTTGGCCGGGGCTTTTTGCCTGGTTATCATCTTTGCCTTTGATGTGGTTGGCCGCCGTGCGGACTTGCGCCCGGCTGCATACGTTGTGGTTGAGCATACGCACGTTGCTGCATACGAGGCTGTTGATATTGCATACGTTGTGGTTGAGCATAAGCACGTTGCTGCATACGAGGCTGTTGATATTGCATACG
>DATHLW010000348.1:0-2351 GCA_035487675.1 Mucilaginibacter sp.
ATTTGATACCGTTATGCCACCCACTGGGATTGGATAATTGCAATATTAGTATTCATCTAAACGAAAAGCAGGAAGTAGTGATCGATTGCACGGCTACAATTACTGCCAAAACCGGTGTGGAAATGGAGGCTTTGGTTGGAGCATCTGTTGCAGCATTGACGATATATGATATGTGTAAGGCTTTGAGCCATGATATAGTGATCAAAGAAACCAAACTGATGGGAAAGACAGGAGGTAAACGTGACTTCAAAAGAACATAAAAAACATGCCGATCTGGCCAGGCCCGCCATCGGTAATTATGGCCGGAACGAATGGGCCATTGTTGGCGCGCCTTGTGTATTTATTAAAGCGTTGGCCGATAACGTGATCACCGCTTTATCCCCTGTTTATAAATGCGCATACGCCGACACATTCCACAATGATGAGGTTGTATTGGCGCCTGGACGTTTAGCTAATGGCGCTTGTCTTGAGTATAGTGATCAGATTAATCATCAGCAATTCAATTATACTAATGCTCCGACGCCATTTATGCTGAGGCAACAATTTTCCGATGCTGACCTCGTACTGGTGAACGGCAATCACCAGCAGGCCAAAACACAAGTAGTTATCATTTATCCAAATAAGGCAGCATCCTTACAAAAACGCCTTGCCCAGTTAACCAATGTTGAATTAATATTGCTGGCAGAAAATGTAGACGATGTTTTCGATTTTATAAAAGAATCTATCCCCAACTGGCAAAATATCCCGTTTTGCCGGCTGGATGAAACAGATAAGATCATCGCTTTTTTTGAAGCTAAAATGCAGCAGGCAAAACCTGTACTGAACGGCCTGGTACTGGCAGGAGGAAAAAGCACGCGCATGGGATATGATAAAGGTGCTGTAAGCTGGTTTGGAAAAGAGCAGCGCTACCATGTAGCTGATATGCTCCGGCCATTATGTAAAGAAGTTTTTATTTCCTGCCGGGCAGATCAAAAGCAGCAGATCAATCCTGACTACTCCGTATTGGAAGATACATTTACAGGATTAGGCCCTTATGGAGCTATTCTCTCTGCATTTCGTGAACAGCCCGACAAAGCATGGCTGGTAGTTGCCTGTGATATGCCTTTGCTGGAAACTGAGACTTTTAAATATTTGATAGAAAACAGGAAAATATCGTCCATTGCGACAGCATATAATAGCCCTGATAATGAATTTCCGGAACCATTAATCACCATTTGGGAGCCTAAGAGCTACCCCATACTATTGTCATTTTTATCCCAGGGATATTCCTGTCCGCGCAAAGTATTGATCAATAGTGATGTGAATCTGTTGCAGGCTCCAAATACAGACGCATTAACCAATGTAAATACTCCGGACGACCTGGAGAAGGTAAAAAGGACGATCCACCAAGAGATTGCGAGCACAGATGCCTGAGGACTTTACACGATACAGTTGCCAGATAGCTTTACCCGGTTTTAGCCAGTCAGCTCAGTTACTATTACAGAAAGCAAGGGTACTGATAGTAGGTGCAGGTGGTTTAGGTTGCCCTGCTGCTCAATACCTGGCTGCTGCTGGAATTGGAACTTTAGGAATTGCTGATTTTGACACTGTATCCATAAGTAATCTTCATCGCCAGGTATTATATACCCCTGCAGATGTCGGCTTGAATAAAGCGGTTATTGCCTGCAAACGTCTCCAAAAACAAAACCCGGATATCAAACTTGTTTCACACGAATTAAAGATCACTTCTGAAAATGTATTAGATATATTTCAACAATATGATCTTATAGTCGATGGTACAGACAATTTTGAAACCCGTTATTTATTGAATGATGCCGCTGTGCTTTCAGGCAAACCCTTAGTTTATGGTGCTATTTACCAATTTGAAGGACAAGTTGCTGTTTGGAATATAAAAAACGATGATGGCTCCTTCTCCCCAAATTACCGCGACCTGTTCCCTGAAGTTGATGCTACCCAAATACCCAATTGTGCAGAGGGCGGTGTTATACCTACTCTTGCCGGTATTATCGGCTGCATGCAAGCCAATGAGGTGATCAAATACATTACCAAAACGGGCGAGTTACTGGCAGGCAAAATATTGATGCTGGATGCGCAAACCCTGCAAAGCAGGATCATTAAAATTGGTGCAGTTAGTAAGGCCAAAATCATCGCTTTAAAACAAACGGTAAATACTCCAACAATAAATGTTGCTGATCTTAAGAAAGGCTTAGAAAAGAATCTTTTTGAGTTGATAGACGTACGTACAGAGCGGGAAAGAGATGAATTTGATATCGGCGGCAAACATATCCCTTCAATTGAACTGGAAGATCATCTGGATTATTTCTCAGGTACAGAAACAAAGGTTTTGTACT
>DATHLW010000349.1:0-4533 GCA_035487675.1 Mucilaginibacter sp.
AGTATGCGGGGCATTTTTTAAAGGGTTATTTACTTTGTCTGATAAGCCTTTTTCCACGTCGTCTATCTCATGCCGGATAGCGATCATGGCATCGCAAAAACGATCCAATTCGTGCTTAGGCTCTGATTCGGTCGGCTCAACCATTACCGTACCCGCAACAGGGAACGAAACGGTCGGTGCATGGAAACCGTAATCCATCAATCGCTTTGCTATATCAGTCACCTCAATACCGAAGCTCTTGAATGAACGGCAATCCAGTATCATTTCGTGTGCGCAACGGCCATTGGCACCGGTATATAATATCGGATAGTGATGTTTTAATCTTGTATTGATATAATTTGCGTTCAGTATAGCATAACGGGTAGCATCAGTCAAACCTTCAGCACCCATCATGGCGATGTAAGCATGAGAAATGATCAGGATAGATGCCGAGCCCCATGGCGCTGCCGAAACTGCATGAATAGATTTCCGGCGATCAATATCAACCACAGCATGGCCAGGCAAATAAGGTACCAGGTGCTTTGCAACACCAATCGGCCCCATACCCGGACCACCGCCGCCATGCGGGATACAGAATGTTTTATGCAAATTGAGGTGACAAACGTCAGCGCCGATATTTGCGGGACTGGTTAAACCAACCTGCGCGTTCATATTAGCGCCGTCCATGTACACCTGCCCGCCATTCTGGTGAATGATCTCGCATATCTCGATGATCGCTTCCTCAAATACACCGTGTGTTGAAGGGTACGTTACCATCAGGCACGAAAGGTCATCCTTATGCTGCTCAGCTTTCTCTCTCAGGTCGTTTACATCAATATTTCCGTTATCATCACATTTCACCACCACGATCTTCATTCCGGCCATAGCTGCGGATGCAGGGTTGGTCCCGTGAGCTGAAGAAGGGATCAAAGCAATATTGCGGTAACCTTCGCCCCTATCGTGATGATAAGCGCGGATCACCATTAAACCCGCATATTCGCCTTGAGCACCAGCATTGGGCTGCAAACTCATTGCTGCAAAACCGGTGATTTCAGATAGCCAGTTGTTCAGTTCATCAAACAATTGCATGTAGCCACCTACCTGGTCGGCTGGTGCAAACGGGTGCATTTTGCTGAACTCAGGCCAGGTTACCGGAACCATCTCAGTAGTTGCATTCAGCTTCATGGTACATGAGCCTAATGCGATCATTGAATGGCAAAGCGAAAGATCCTTAGCTTCTAATGATTTAATATAGCGCAGCATCTCATGTTCAGAGTGATGCAAATTGAAGATAGCGTGAGTCAGAAAATCCGATTTACGCTGTAATCCAGTAGGAATAACCGTCTTAATATTTGCTTTCAGTCCATCAAAATTCACATCGCTCAGCGTTTTGCCCTTTACTTTGGTAAAAAAGCGAACCATAGTTTTGATATCTTCCGGAGAAGTAGTTTCGTCAACGGAAATAGTTACTACCGAACCTTCATAGTTCAGGTTCATTTCATTATTAATCGCCTCGGCATGGATCGGGCCAACCAATTCACCTAAATCAAATTTCAAGGTATCGAAATAAGAGTCATTCAACTGCTTGTAGCCTAATTGTGTTAATGATTCAGCAAGCAATATGGATAAACCGTGTATGCGCTCAGCAATCAGTTTAACACCTTTAGGGCCATGATAAACCGCGTAGCATCCGGCCATGATAGCCAGCAAAGCTTGCGCGGTGCAAATATTTGAAGTTGCTTTATCGCGGCGGATATGCTGCTCACGGGTTTGCAATGCCATACGCAAAGCATAATTACCTGTACTATCAATGGTTACACCGATGATGCGGCCGGGAATTGAGCGTTTATATTCTTCTTTAGTAGCAAAAAATGCGGCATGTGGGCCGCCAAAGCCCATTGGTACACCGAAACGTTGTGTTGAACCAACTACCACGTCGGCACCCCACTCGCCCGGAGGGGTTAACAGGGCCAGGCTCATGATATCGGCAACAACAGTCAGCTTAATGCCTTTTTCGTGTGCCTTTGCAGCAAAGCCGGAGTAATCGTACACCGCACCGTGCCCGGCAGGGTATTGCACAATGGCCCCGAATATATTTTCGTTCAGTTCAACCTCGCGATGGTCGCCAATTCGGATTTGAATACCATAAGGTTCTGAACGCGTTTTTAAAATATCAATAGTTTGCGGGAACACCTCATCAGACACAAAGAAAATCTTCGCATCCTGGTTTTTGCGCAGGCTGTATTGCATAAACATCGCTTCTGCAGCAGCAGTACCTTCATCTAACAAGGAAGCATTGGCAATTTCCATTCCGGTAAGGTCGATCACCATGGTCTGGAAATTCAATAGTGCCTGCAAACGTCCCTGGGCTATCTCGGCCTGGTATGGGGTATATTGGGTATACCATCCCGGGTTCTCTAAAATGTTACGCTGTATCACACCCGGTACGATCACATCATAGTATCCCTGGCCGATAAACGACTTGAATACCTTGTTTTTTGATGCAGTCTGCCTTAAAGTGTTCAGGTAATCAAACTCACTTTTTGCCGGCGGCAGGTTGAGTGGTTTTTTTAACCTGATGTTGGATGGAATAGTTTGTGCTATCAATTCATCAAGTGAACCGGCGCCAACCGTTTTTAACATTTGAGCCGTGTCTGCGGCGTTTGGAGCAATATGCCTGTTTTGAAATTTCTCCTGATAATCTGTGTTCAACTTCATGAAAATCAATGTCCCCTTAAATTTTCTGCAAAGGTACAATTTTAGACGATGAGTAACAATTGGCTAACATCATAGTGACAATGATTTTACAGTAAAAAAATGTAATTTGGCAACGTGATACCTGAACCATGTTTTATAGAAGCATAGTATTAATTTTTCTTTTTTTAATTTGCTGCACCAAAGCCTTTTCAACTGTTTTTGTGGTGACTAGCAATGCAGATTCGGGGCCAGGGACGTTGCGTGATGCGATATTACAGGCCGCTGCAAACGGAACTGCAACGCAAGATATAATTCAGTTTAATTTACCGGATTTAAGTGTTTCGGGCAGGACTATTGCGCTTCAAAGTCAGCTGCCGGACTTGACTTCAAACCTAATTATAGATGGCACAACACAACCAGGTGCAAAATTTGGTGTAAGTGACGCAAAAGTTAAGATCACCAATAAGTTTGTTAACAAAACTAATCTAAACATATTTTATAGCGTAGGGGGCGACCAAATTGAGATCTATGGGTTCTGGCTCTATGGAGATATGACCGGATGGGGCGGTTCAGATTTTCACTTTAGGAATTTTGGCACGATAAGGATAGGTGCTCCTTCCAAGGGCAACTTAGTGGAAATGGGTAATATCGGCATAGAAACAGGCAAAGTGTGCTATTTCCAAAGTAACATTTGCTGGACGGACATAACAGGCGAAGTGCCCCGCGGTGGCGATATGACTACCGTCGGATGTGAAAATTTAACCATAGGAGGTAGTAAGGCTTTGGGTAATACATTTGCCGGGTCTGTAAATGTGATTTGTACAGTAAAAAGCACTTTTGAGATAAGCTATAATAATATGGGTGTTGACGTTACCGGAACCCAAGCCCCGTATGGATTTAACATCATGACGACACGGTTAAACATAGAAGGCCCCATAGGTGACAATGGGCAACCGGAGTTTGTACCTGTAAGCGGAGTAGTAAAAAACAATATAATTGCTGATGTTTATGCATCTATTCTATTGCGAATATATGGGCTTGGCGGTAAAGTCACCGTTCAGGGCAATGCTTTTAATACCAACTTTACCGGCACATTAAATTTTAATACCTATAGCCAGTCAATAGCGTCCTTTGGAATTGCTTGCGCCGGGAATAAAGATGTCTTGATAGGAGGGGACGATCCTTCGCAAAAAAATCTGATAGCTTATTGCCAGGACGGTATCGAATATGGAAATGATGCTAAATACACCATAACCAAAAATAGCATATTTTGCGTTGGAGAAAACTCATTTATCGGTTTCACAGGCCTGGATAAGCTTCCCCAGGTAAAAATAAGCTCCGTGACCAGTAATGGTGTCACTGGTACGGCCACGCCCGGATCAAATGTTGAGTTATTTCATGCCGACTGCAGCTGTTATATTCCTAATCCCAGAGATTATTTTACCACGGTTAAAGCTGATGCCAATGGGAATTGGACATACAACGGGCCTGTCGGCGGATACACAATGGCGTCTGCAACTTTGGATAGCTTAACCAGTCTTTTCACCGGGTTAAATATTGACGATTCAAAAGTGGTAATAACTAACTATACCTGTAATTCCACGGGATCTATTACCGGAATCGTTACCCAGTACACATCGGGCTTTCAATGGTTCAATGACAAAAATCAAGTGGTTGGTACCGATCTTGACCTTAAAAATGTGCCCCCCGGTACCTATACACTTAAAATAAACTCCGGAACTACCTGTGAGCTTACCAAGGTCTACCAAATCCTGGATAACTCCCTTGTTGTAAATACGAGTAACATGAAGATCAAATCTGCTACTTGCGGCTTCTCTAACGGTTATATTTGGGGGA
>DATHLW010000350.1:0-2950 GCA_035487675.1 Mucilaginibacter sp.
AAATGCCATCATCAATATGCGTTATGATGCCAATGAGGTAATGCAGGGAATTACAGAAGTATTAGCTTATGGTACTGCGGTGGTGGTTGAGAAAATATAATGATCACCTACTTTTCGGTAAGCTAAGGCCTCATAGCTGATACCACACATCTCTGCTATGAGGCCTTTTAACATACTTAGTTAAAGCGCAGCGCTCACAAGCTAACCACATCATTGCCACCTAAAAACAGTGCTTTTGCGGAGTACATAAATTGATCTGCTTTTTGGGTGACATTATTGTTTTTGTCGACAGTGGTCACTTCGCCGGCTATGTTTTCTTTGTCGACAGTAAGTGTCACATAGCCGTGGTTCTTATCATCTCCATAAATTAATTTTGCGCCTGTATTGGGGTCAACATCACCGGCATTTGCTGTTAAATTATGTAAATGATAATAGCCTCCCAAGCCTGCAACAATAAATGGCGACCTGGTACCTTTTGCAATTTCCTTTTCTATCCTTTGATAATTATGTACGTGAGCGGTTAAAACAATATTTGGCACCCGCCTTGAATCGTTAATTGCATGTTGTAGCGCGTCTGCCATTTTAGGACTGCCCGAGTGGTGATCGTCAAACGAATAAATGGGATGGTGCAAACTAACTATCAGGGCCTTGTCTTTTGGTGCAGTATGAAGCTCATTAGTAAGCCATTGCTGTTGGTCGGAGTCAATCGAACCATGTTCAGGCACATTTGTGTACATCCCTACAATTGTAACATAAGGACTCAGTAAAGTAAAATAAACATTGGGTAACGAGAGGGTGACACGTGGAGCATCCATTGATACTGGGTCAATATGGGGTACTTTTTGCATAAAGTAATCTACCCAACCATCAAGGGATACCTGGCCGGAATTAGGCACAGGGTCGCCGTCATGGTTACCTGGTATTGCAATTATCGGTGCTGAATAATGATCATATGGCTCATAAAACTGACCATAGTATTCGCTTTTTTCACCATTATAATAAACGACATCACCCAGATGGTAAAAAAAGGAAGGGATAATTCCACCTGCTGCCAAATCTGTCTTCATTGCCGCAGCCACATCAGTCTGGTATTCAGCATGTTTAATTCCCCCTGAGTCGCCAACCGTATGGAAGACAATTTTTCCATCTTTCAATGCCTTTGCATTAATTCCGGGTATTACCGTTTCAAGATCAATATGATACGGCGGTTCACCTATCGGCTGCGGAAGTGGTTGGAAACGCTGAGTTCCAAATTTTGATACCGGTTGTATACCTGAAAAAGCTTGTGATTTTTTTTGAGGCGGTCTCATTCGTACCTGCCCCTGTAATAGTGAAGTTTCCATGGTGCTCTCTTGAAATTATGGTTAGTGCCATCAAATTTCAAGAATAAGAGCTTCGGTTTGCACCGTTAAAACACCCTATTTAATCTGTTTTTTTAACCCTCTTTTTACAGCCAAAACACCCTATTTAATTAATTCATATTCAATTAATTACAAGTTAATATATCATTACCGGCATTATGCTAAAGTAAAGGCGACATCAGCCTCACCACTTTCTCGGGCAACTGTTTAAAAAAGGGGCGTTTTTTCCAGGTATTGGGGTTTATTTTTTTAGCATCCTTTATATCCTCATAAAAAACGTCCCTTAATTGTTTAGCAAATGCGGTGTCGTAGATCATACTATTCACCTCGAAATTCAGCTCAAAACTGCGGTGGTCCATGTTGGCGGTGCCGATGATAGCCAATTGCCCGTCTGACACCAATGTCTTAGCATGAACAAATCCTTTTTGGTACAAATAGATCTCCACCCCTGCGTCCAACAAATCACCATAATAGGAACGCGCTGCCTTATTAACCAGCGCGGAGTCGGACTTATCGGGAACTAATATTTTTATTTTCACACCGCTTAATGCCGCTACATGCAGGGCATCTATTATACTATCACCGGGAATAAAATAGGGCGTCGTAATAAGCAACTCCTTTTCGGCCAGGCCGATTGTTTGCACCATCGAGAACATCAGTGTGGGCAAGTCAGAATCGGGGCCGCTGGCAGCTATTTGTACCGTAGCCTTGCCATTAGCTGTCGGCTTGGTGCAAAAGAAATCCCTTTCCAGCTTTAAATGTTTGCCCGAACAAAAGTTCCAGTCGGATATAAAAAGATATTGCAGGTAATACACCCCAGGCCCCGTGATCTTTACGTGGGTATCGCGCCAGAATAGTTGCCCGGGCTTGTTGATATAGCGATCGCTTACATTAATACCTCCGACAAAACCTGTACAGCCGTCTACTACAATTATTTTGCGGTGATCCCGGTAATTCACCCTATTGGCCAGCAATATAAATATGATCTTGTAGAATGGAAATGCCTGCACGCCTGCTTCTATCATTTCGTTCACAAAGGCTTTGCGGATAGTTCGGCTACCAAAATCATCATAAATAAAACGTACCGCAACACCCTCCTTTGCTTTCTGTATCAGTATATCTTTTATTTGTTCGCCTATATCGCCATCTTCAAAAATATAATATTCGATATGGATGTGATGTTTTGCATTTTTAAGTGCTTCAATTACTTCGGGGAACTTGTTCTCGCCATTTATCAATAGCTTCACCTCATTGCCTCCTGATAAGGGGCTCATCCCATCATTTAAAAGATACAGTGCCAGCTTTTTATGTTTTTTTATAGCGGGTTCCTGCGTATCCCATGCTTTTTCTGATTCAAGGGTAATTCGCTCACGCAGATCGGCAAGTGCAGTTTTATCCCGCACGATCTTTTTGCTGTATAATTTATTTTTCCGCAGATTAACACCAAAAGCAAAATAAACAACGATACCTATTATAGGAAGAAATATAGTAACCAGTACATAGGCCAATGCCTTTGTATTAGACGGGGTATTATAAATAATATGCAGGGATACACCTATGATCAGCAGGATATAAAAAAGGTCAGCGAG
>DATHLW010000351.1:0-4659 GCA_035487675.1 Mucilaginibacter sp.
CTCGCTTTTGAACATAAAATCCATTCTGCACTGACGCACGATACGCTAAATACTCCTGGAAAAAGGTTTGATAAGACGCCTGCAATTCTCCTAATTGCCGACTGCCGGCCTGGTTAATAAAAGTATTTGGAATCGGCTTGATTAACTGTGCCAGGTTTTGCAGTTGTTTTAAGTTGGTTAATAGATCAATCACCTCTTTGTGATTGGCCGTGCTTTCAATATAAGCCAATGGTTGGCCCAGCGTAACGGCCGCATTTTCATTTACAAGTAGCTTAACCAGTTTTCCTGGCACTTTTGCTACCACAGGTTTAGGTGAATTTGGTGAATCGATCTTTAAAGAAGCATTCACAATATCCGGGTAACGTATAAGGGCCGAAAGTCCGATGATGAGCACTAATATGCCAAAAAACAGAGTTATACCCCAACGCAGTATCCATGACGGTACTTTGGTTATAATATCCTGCATATCATCGGTATGCCTGATCCCCTGTCCACTATTTTCGTAGCTATTTGGCATATTAATTCCCCAATTCTAATTGATTTTTTACTAAACGATAATAATCACCTCTTAATGAGGTCAACTCCTGATGAGAACCCTGTTCAATAATACAGCCCTTGTCCAAAACAATAATATTATCAGCATTGCTTACTGTACTTAAGCGGTGAGCGACAATAATGACAGTACGACCCTTAAAAAATTCCGCCAGGTTGTCCATGATCACCCTTTCGTTATTGGCATCAAGTGCATTGGTAGCTTCATCAAAAAAGATGTATTGAGGGTCTTTATAAACTGCGCGGGATATTAGTAAACGCTGACGTTGACCCTGACTTATGCCATTCCCCTCTGCTCCTATTTTGGTATTTAACCCAAGAGGAAGCCCATCGATGAAATCCTGTATATTAGCAACCTTTATGGCATGGCGTAATTTATCTTTGTCAGGATACTCGTCACCTACGGCTATGTTGCGTTCAATGCTATCCGAAAATATAAAACCATCCTGCATGACCACACCACATTGGCTGCGCCAGGTTTTAAAGCTTATATTATTGATGGATTGATCCCCAACTTTTATTTCGCCTTTCTGGGGTTCATAAAACCGGAGCAGTAGTTTTAGAATAGTGGTTTTGCCGCTGCCACTCATGCCAACTATGGCGGTAGTTTTTCCCTGAGGAATATGCAGGTCGATATTTTCCAATACCGGCCCGTTTCCGGCGCCGGGGTAACGGAAGGTGAGTTTATTAATACTTAAACTTTTATTTTCGGGCAAATTATGGTTCCATTCCCTGTTTACGGGTTCTTCATCCTCCATCTGGTGAATTTCATTTAGGCGTTCCAGGCTAATCTTTGCGTCCTGAAAGCCTTGAATAAAACCTAATAATTGCTCAACCGGGCTGCTTAACTGGCCAACAATATATTGCACAGCCACCATAGCGCCCAGGGTTAAATTACCATTGATCACTGCTTCTGCGCTTAAAAAGGTGATCAGTATGTTCTTACCTTCATTAATAAAAGTTGCCCCACCCTGCTGGTACTGGCTTAGAGCCAATGTTTTCACATTGAACTTAAACAAACGCGCCTGTATGTGCTCCCATTCCCAACGTTTTTGCTGCTCGCAGTTGTTTAGTTTTATCTCCTGCATACCGCCGATCATCTGTACGATGCTGCTTTGGTTTTTGGCCGAAACCTCAAAACTTTTATAGTTTAATGCCCTGCGGCGCCTTAAAAAAAGCACAATCCAACACGTATACAAAGTACTGCTCAACGCGAAGACAAAAAATATAGTGGCATTATAATAAGCAAGCACTATGGAGAAAACTACCAGGTTAAACATAGAAAAAATGGTACTTAGCGTTGAGCCCGTTAAAAAGTTTTCGATCTTTTTCTGGTCATTCATGCGCTGCATAATGTCACCTGTCATTTTGGTATCGAAGAAGCTCATGGGCAGCTTCATCAGCTTGATCAGGAAATCGGTAAGGATGGAAATATTTATCCTGGTACTGATATGCAGTAATATCCACGACCGGATGAACTCTACGCTAACCCTGCCAATGATCAATGCGATCTGGGCAAAGAGGATAATGTAAATAAAATTAAGGTTACGGGTATTGATGCCGATGTCAACAATAGACTGTGTAAGAAAAGGTGTGATCAATTGCAGCAAACTCCCTATACCCAGGCCGAAAAGCAACTGGATAACCAGTTTACGATATGTTATAAGGTAATGCAGTAAAAAGGACCATTTCACCTCGCTTCCTTTTTCATCTTCCTGCTCATAAAAATGCGGTGTAGGGGCCAGCAGCAGGGCAATGCCCTCCTGTTTTTCCTTATCTCCCAGCCAGTTGCGGGCAAAATCCGCTTCTGGCAGGGCAACCAGGCCGCTGGCGGGGTCGGCCAGGTAATATTTGTGGGTTTTTATTTTATACAGCACTACAAAGTGCGTTTGCCGCCAGTGCAAAATACAGGGCAGTTCGGCTTCTTTTAGTTGCTGGGGGCTTAGCTTTACGCCCAGCGTGCGGAAACCAATCTTCTCTGCAGCATCGCTCATACCCAGCATCGATACCCCCTCGCGGTTGATCTCGCACAACTTGCGCAGCGTTTGCACCTTAAAATTACGGCCATAGTGTTTAGCTACCATCCTCAAACAGGTGGGGCCGCAATCCATTGCATCGGGTTGTTTGTAATAAGGAAAGGACATTTAGATAATATCAGTTAAGCATTTTAATCAAATTTCTTTCAAACAAGTCAGCATCTACAATATAATCCCCATCGAAATAATCTTCCTTACCATGCGTTTCGCAAAGTTGATGATAATAGTTAATTTGCAATGCTTCTGCCATATACCAAAATAAAGGGCTGGGGTGATCCATCTCATTTGTTTTATTTTTATGCAGTTCTAAAAGTGAGGTGCCTTTTTCCATAAAAAGCAAATTTGTTAAGCCAGAACCGTGTTCGCCAACCAGGTACTTCACCTGCGAAAAAATGGCAACCTGCTCAAGGAAAGTAAATTTTTCCGGATGGAATATTGTAAATCCATATTTTTTAAGGATGATTTGAATTTCAATTTCATTAATCACTTTTCTTCTGTTGGCCAATTCACGGCTCACATAAAGTTTATCAATTTTATCGACTTTAACTCTCCTCTCACCAAAAACATAATTTCTGTAAAAATTGCTCACTTGCTTTAGATGCTTTGCATTATAGGAATCGCATAGAGGCTTAATTTGCGGCAGGCAAAGATTTTTAACCATTAAGCTCTTGCCGTTAGGTATATAAAATATGTTCGTTATCCTGAATGGCTCAAGCGAACCCATTATAAAATCAGCGTTTTTATAGTATTCCGGTAAAATCAAAACAACCTTCTCCAACCGTCGACGCACCATCCATAACCGGAATATAGATTCACATATCCAGTGATAATAATTGAACCACGGATGATGAATAGTTAAATAAATGATGTCATTATCCAGGGTTACAAGGTTTTCAGGCTGGTCTGTTGCATCGTAATAATATTGAGCAGCCTCATTCAGGTAATAGTTGTGCTGAAAAGGGTAATCATGATGACACTCCTTTATCAACCCTTTATTATTGATGCAAAAGCCGGAAAATGTGACAAAAACATTTTTCATGCTTTTAATTTTAGTTGTGGCAAGCTCGTAGGATGAATAAGGCTCGTACATGAACTTATCCTTATCGGACAAGTTTAAAGGGAGTGGTACATTTATTATTTTTTTCATGCTATAAACTACTCAACAATTAATTTAGGCGGATTTGCAACAATTTTAGATTTAGATTGGTGATATATTCTGGTTGGGCTGATTGTAAAAGTGTCTGGTATGTAGTTGATCTTTTTTTTAGGCTTGTAATTTTTTTTCAGGCGTATTAAATGATATAAAAGTATCTCGTATTTATTACGGTAAGTCATTATTCCGTTCTCCCATTTCAATTTACCCGGGATACCTTCTATTATAAATAAATCAAAGTAAGGGTTGATGAATCCATCGCCTTCCAACCTTTTTATCACATGCATCATGCTTTCAATTTCCGTATCAACCTGGTGGTATAGTTTACCATCGGTAAATGCATCGTGTGCAAAGTTGGTTTCATCAAAACAGTAATGTCTATCGCTAGTGAATACTTTGATATAGTCCTTGCTATGGGCAAATAGCGTATTCATTTTAGTGGTGTTTTTGAACAACAAAAAACAGCCTGGAATCCAGTCTGGCCTTACACTTATCAGGTCATAGTTTTCCATTAGCTCATCTGTTATGAAATCGCGGATATTGCCAAAAATGATATCTAAATCACAATGGCCCCAAAAATCATATTCCTTTAATAGTTCAGAAAAAATTAATCCATAGGCCGGCTTAAAATCGCATAATTTATAACCATAGTTAATTTTTACAGGTATGCCCAATTTTTCAGTTGCAAGAATGCTTATGTCGTGTATTGTTCTATTTACTATTTTGACATTTTTGGGGATAGATTTTGAATAAGTTTTATCGTCTGTAACAATAAAAAAATCAATGGTTGGATTGTATTTGCATGAATGAATAAAATAATCGAAATACCAGGGAAACTTTCCAAAATAACATATAAGTAAACCGAGACTTTTATTTTGTTTCATAAGAATTCGTAAAACTATTTAGCTTTTTTCATCT
>DATHLW010000352.1:0-3735 GCA_035487675.1 Mucilaginibacter sp.
TTTGGCCATAACTGGTTCCCGATGATTGTAGGCTCGAATGAACGCAAATATGCCTGGATGGATGAGGGCTTTAACACCTTTATTAACCAGGTAGACACCAAGGTATTTAACAATGGCGAATATGATGAGCCAAGGGATGAGCAAAAAGCCGCTCCGGGGATGTTTCCGCAGGATGCAGATGCTATTATGAATATTCCTGATGTGATACAGGCGGATTACCTTGGTTATGCAGCTTATGATAAACCGGCATTAGGACTAACCATTTTGCGCGAGCAAATATTAGGTAAGGATCGTTTTGATTATGCGTTCCGTACTTATATTAAACGCTGGGCCTTTAAGCACCCAACGCCATGGGACTTTTTTCATAGTATGGACAATGCAGCAGGAGAGGACCTGGGTTGGTTCTGGAAGGAATGGTTCACCACTACCTGGAAGCTAGACCAATCAGTTAAGAGTATTGAGTATGTAGATAAAGACCCGGCCAAGGGATCATTAATTACTCTTGAAAATTTAGAAGAAATGGCTTTGCCTGTGACTGTATTAGTAAAAGAAGAGAATGGTAAAACAGGTACAGTAAAGCTTCCTGCTGAGATATGGCAACGAGGCAACACCTGGACATTTCAATATAAATCAACCTCAAAAGTACTTTATGCGATCATCGATCCTGAGCATAAACTGCCGGATATTGACCCGGATAATAACTCATTCAGTAGCGTTTTGGTTGCTCCCGGTGTAACCGCAAGTACAATAGTTAACAAGTATTTAGATGCTATCGGAGGCGAAAGCAAGGTGAAAGGCATTGACGATTTAACTATAACTTCCGAAGGCGATATACAGGGTGTGCCTATTAAGAAGGTTGGTCGATATAAATCATTCGGAAAGGTTTACCTGGATATGGTAATACCATCTTATAATGGCCTTGTTGTAAATCGTATTGTAGTTAATGCTGATAGTGTGCAATTAAGGCAAATGAACAACAAAGTCCCACTGGATACTTTAAGCAAAAAATATCTCAAAGCCCGAACCCGCCTATTTCCTGAGCTTGAATTTGGTAAGAGCAATTACGCAGTTCAGTTAGATCCGAGATTACAGGTAGTAAATGGCGAATTGGCTTACCTGCTCTACGTTACCCAGCCTGATGGTGTTAAAATGAGGTACTATTATGATGCACAGACAGGGTTAAAAGTAAGGCAGTTTATAGATATTGCCGGTGGGAGTACAGTATACGAATGGTCGGACTACCGCGATGTTAATGGAGGGATAAAAGTTCCATTCATAGAGAAAACTACGGTTGTTGGTCAGCCAATAGAATTTAAAGTGAAGGATGTTACAGTAAACGCCGGCATACCTGACGACACTTTTAAAGACGAATAGTTTTTTGAGTCTTAAGTTTTGAGTCCTGAGTTCTAAGTCGATAAATTTAATTTGACATAGAGCTCAGGACTTTTTTATTCGTATCCCAACGCATCGATAAGATCAAGCATTGCAGCCTTCTGAATAGATGGTATATTTTAAGATTGTGGTCGTTAAAAAGAAATTCCAGTTAAATGTGTTCTAAAACAATGTTAAATTTATTTGGCTCAGCTTGGTAAATCACATAACTGCCTTTATCATCCTTTTTTACTAATAATTGATGGCTACGCTTCCCTTGAGTTTCCTTTACCTTTTTCCAACTAGAAGGCACATACGTTTTAAGCGTTAAAGGAAGGTAATACATACTCTTATCAAGCGAATGGGTAAGTGTTACAGTAATTTTCCCGCCCTTTTGTTCTGAATTTGCTTTAGCAGCTTCCCGTTCACGCATATAACGGGTCACATCACCAAAAGTGGCTACCCAAAGATTATCTTCCTTGCTCCTTATATAATGAAAATATTCATCTAACATGGTGCTGGAGAGGGCCTCGTATCCCATGCCGTCAATACCGTGAAATACCAATACAAGCCAGGTATCTTTCCTGTTGGCTGCAGTATCAACCCATGACTCCATCAGAGGTAAAGGTGTTTTAGTAGTACCGCCACGCTGCCATTGCACATAATCCTTATTATTAGGGCCAGGAGTTTCCCTGCTGGCGCGATCGATCTCTTTCAACCAGGGTTCGGGCATGCGGTTTCGCAGGGCAGGATAAATTTTGTAGGCGATCTGCATCACCCTTTCATTCTCATAGCCATAGGGAACTTCGCACGAGAAGGTGTATTTTGGACCAAGGTGGTTTAATACATCTTCCTTACTTTTCTCCAATTCGTATTTAATGTTTGCTTCATCCAAACCCGGCATCGTTGCATGAGTGACAGAGTGGCTTGCAATTTCATAGCCCTCGGCAGCATCTTTTTTGAAATCATCCCAGGTTGACCCTATGGCTTGCTTATACTCGGGGCATGGTTCATAGCCCGGCTTAAAATCGCCGTTGCGTACTTTGGTGTATAAGGAGTCCATTAGCTTGAAGGCCCTGTCTTTTTTTCCTGAATCATAAAGACCACCGGCTCTGGTATGATAGGATATGGTACCCATATACCCCAGGTAGCCAGCTGCCGAGCATCGTTCTAAAAAATTCTGATCATTGGTGGGAACAGTGGCCGATTCTTTGATTATTTCAGCAACAGGTCTACCTACAAATTTACCCTGGTACTTCGACCCTGTAATTGGCCCGGTAATAACAAAAAAGGTAGCCGGCATTTTTATCCTTTCCATCACTGGTAGAGCTTTCAAAAACTGGTTTCTTGAAGCATCATCATAAGTGATGGATACTGCACCGTTTTTACCGTATTGCCATTCGGTAATTGTTGTTGAACCAATAGCTGGTGATTGGGCATAGCTAAGGATGGCCTTGCAGCTGAGAATTGAGACGAGAAGCAGGCATTTCAGGTTTTTTGGTTTGAGCGAATGCATGCCCAAATATAATTATATATGGATATGCAAAAAATAACGCACATAATTGTTACGTGTGCAATTTGAAAAATAAGTGAAGGATTTTATAGGTTGAATACCGTTCCTACCCGGTGGCCGTCAAATGAAATAGGGTGCTTTTCGAGAAAGTTTCGCAGTTTGGTACCATTGGATTTTTCCGCATGGTACATCAAGCCGTCAAATATTAATAAGAATCCACCCTGCAACAAAATGGATTCGCCATAACCCTTCATGATAGGAGAGTGCCGCGAATCGCCCACCAATTTAAGATAGGTACCCGTACCTATGTAGGCAATATCGAGTGCGCCATTTATGAGGAATATTTTTTCGAGCCTTTTTTGTTGCTCCAGCGTCTCAGCAGCAGTAAGTGTTTTCTTCCTATACTTTTGAATGCTGGCATAGCCTAATAAACCGGTCCCGAAATCAACTGCGCCCCAGATCGTGTTCATCTGGAAAAAATATCGTACTTCATGATTGCTAGAACTCGACCAGCCTATAGCTCCTGTGCCCAGGTTCACAATACCCCACCCACCCAATACTTCCATCCCCGAAGAGGTGGTATTGATTCGCAATTTATTGAAATATTTGAGCGAGTCTTGTGCGAAAGCGTGTGTACAAAATAGGATCAGTAGTATAGTAAAGGTTTTTTTCATCAGGATGCTATCGGGGTTTGATTTAAAATTAAGTAAAATTTAATGATTATCAGTTAATTGCTGCAGGTTTAAACGATGGTTGGCCTAAAAGGGTTTTGACACACGGTTTATCACATCGTCCTCTGTCCCTTTGAATGGCCCCGGAGATTCCATTTTCAGGCTGGCTATGGCTGCTGC
>DATHLW010000353.1:0-4439 GCA_035487675.1 Mucilaginibacter sp.
ATCAAACATATACCTGACAATCCCAAAGCTATAGCAGGGAAGTAAGGATAAAATGGTGAAGCAAACGGACGTTCGAGCTCCGGTTCTTTTTTTCTAAGGATGAACAAACTGATCATACTCATCATATACATTAGTACCGCACCCATTACGGATATAATAATGATCTGCGCTGTAGTACCAGTATATAACTCGATGAAACTGATTACCCCTCCGGCAATAATTGCCCAATGAGGCGTCTTAAAACGATGATTGACCCCTGACAGGAAACCCGGCAAATAACTGCTTCGCGCCATAGCATATACCTGGCGTGAGGATGCCAGTATAGTTCCGTGAAATGAAGCTACCAGACCGAACAAGCCGATACTGGCAAATATCTTAGTCAATCCATTCGATTTACCCAATACAATGCCTATTGCCTCTGGCAACGGATAATCAAGGTTGCTTAGTTTACGCCAATCTGTTATGCCGCCGGTCAGTATCATAACACCTAATGCAAGTAACATCAGCGTTCCAAGTCCATACAAATACCCTTTGGGGATATTTCTTTTAGGCTCTTTCACTTCTTCCGCTACCATGGCTACTCCTTCTATCGCCAGGTAAAACCAAACGGCAAAGGGTAAGGCAGCAAATACACCTCCCCAACCAAACGGCATGGGATGGCTTACATAATTACTCATTTTAAAATGTGGGGATATAATTCCCATAAATAACAATAACTCCGCGACGGCCAGTATGGTAATAAACACTGAAAATGAAGCTGATTCTTTCACTCCCCATACATTTATCGCCATAAATACCACGTTAAAAGCTATCGCCGATTGCAATACAGGGATGGTCGGATATAAAAAATGCAGGTAACTCCCTAATGCAAACGCTATAGCCGGTGTGGCAAATAAAAAATCAACCAAAGTAGCATAACCGGCTATTAAACCTGCTACTGGCCCCATGGCCCGATACGCATAGGCAAATGCGCCGCCGGCATGGGGTATAGAGGTGGTTAATTCGGTATAGCTGAAAACAAAAGTTACATACATTAACGTAACAATTAATGTCGCAATAAGAAAACCTATGGTACCTGCAACGCCCCAGCCCAAATTCCAACCAAAATACTCCCCGGAAATGACAAGGCCAACAGCAATTGCCCATAAATGAACAGGTGTTAAAACTTTTTTAAGATGTTCCTTTTTATGTACTGTCATTAATAATACGTTGATTTTGCCCGCTTTAAGATACCTAAAGCACCTGTTAAATCAAAATCACACATATTATCAAATTGTTAATGCATACAGAGGGCGCTTAGCTGATACGAAACTTTTTTACGCTAAATTTGTTACAACATCAGTTAACCATCAGAATATTAAGGATATGTTGATCATAGAGATTAATTCGGATGGCCGGTCTGCACTTACGTTTAACGAACTCGAAAAACATAATATACCGGCCCCACCCAATGGGTTCGATTCAGAAATAGATAATAATATAATTATGCGATTTGATGATGAGCAGCAAGCTATTGATTATTCGTATGAATTGGATGGCTATGCTATTACCATAGATAATAAATCAGCAGAGTACAGCATCATCACTAAAATTATAAAAGCCATTAGTGATGACGATTTTGTACGCACTTATATTCAAAGCGAATAATCTGAACTATACTTCTACTATAACCCCTGCAAAAGTTAATCCTCCGCCAAAGCCAAGCAGCAACATCTTGTTTCCCGGCTTAATTTTACCTGATTTTGCTGCCAGGTCCCATGCAAGGGGTATAGATGCCGATGATGTATTTCCGTAGAACTCTATACTGGTCAGCATTTTATCCATAGGGACACTAAGTTCTTGTGCAACAGCTTCGATGATCCTTAAATTGGCGCTATGTAAGATTATCCAATCCAGATCTTCCAGTTTTAAGGCGTTTTTCGAGAGCAATTCATCCACTTTGTTCGTAATGGTTTGAATGGCCCATTTAAACACTACTTTCCCGTTTTGATGTATCTTTCCATTTGGAACTATTTCCTCTCCGTTAACTACCGAGGCATGTTGTGAGAGATAAAGGTCTTTACCATGGCTGCCGTCTGTACCATTTATGGTGTTTAATACTTTTGGCCTATCCGAAGGTTCAACCAATGCTACACCCGCCCCATCACCAAACAGAATACATGAAGTACGATCTGTAAAATCGGTGAATTTTGATAAGGTCTCAGCTCCAAATACCAGTATCTTTTTATGTGTACCGGCTGCGATAAGCCCTTTTGCCAATATTATGCCATAAACAAAACCGGCGCAAGCAGCCATAATATCGAGGCAACCGGCATTCTGAATATCAAAAGCATTCTGTATCTGGCTGGCCATGCTTGGCATCACCTGGTCGGCAGTGGTTGTACCCACTACTATGAAATCAACACCGTCGAGACTGATACCCGGATTTTCAGCTAATAAATTTTTTGTAGCCTTAACACACATATCACTGGTGTATTCATCCGGTTCAGCAAACCTGCGCTCTTTAATACCAGTTCTTGAAATGATCCATTCGTTATTGGTTTCAATTTTATTGGCAAACCAATCATTAGTTATAACCTGGGGTGGTGCATACACACCGATAGCTGTAATTTTAGAATTCATTATTGGGGTTTATAATATGTATTAAAAGACAATTTAGTAAATATAATTATGCGAACACAAGTATTTATCTAAAACAATCCTTTGAACCCAAAAAACACCTTTTGTAAAAAATCAAAGCAGGCAGTTAGCTATTAATCCCGTCCATCCAGTTTGGTGTGATGCGCCAACACCCCGGCCATTATCTCCATCAAAATATTCATGAAAGAGGATGTAGTCTTTAAATTCAGGGTCGAATTGCATTTTGTTGTAATGACCAAACACTGCACGTTTTCCATTTTCATCTCTTAAAAATATTTTGAGCAACCTGTAATATAAATTATCCGCTACTTCTTTCAGGTTCATGAAAACGCCCGAATTGGTGGGGCACTCTACCTTATAATCATCTCCATAATATTGATAAAAACGATGAAGGCTGTCAATGATCAGGTAATTAATAGGCACCCATATAGGTCCGCGCCAGTTGCTATTTCCACCAAACAGGCCGCTGTCACTCTCTGCAGGCAGATATTGGACGCTAAACTCGCGCCCATCAACCTGTACACGATACGGGTTATTCAAATGATATTTTGATACCGAACGAATACCATATTCACTTAAAAACTCATTCTCATCCAGCATATATCTTAAAATGGACTTCATACGATAACCACGAAGCAAGCTTAACAAGTGTTTACCCTGGGCGTTTTTCTCGTTCCAGCGTGATACCAGTGCAGAAAGATCCGGGCGGTTATCGGTAAACCATTTCATCCTGTCTTTAAATATTGGGCTGTCAGTTATGTCCGTATCGTCCAAAATTTCAGTTGCAAATAGTGGAATCAGGCCCACAATACTCCTGATTTTCATTTTCTGTACACTACCATCCGGCGATTTAAGCTGGTCATAAAAGAAGCCGTCCTCATCGTCCCATAAACCTTCCTTATCTTTCCCCAGGTTCGACATGGCGCCCACGATATAAATAAAATGCTCAAAAAACTTGGATGCAATATCTGCGTAGGCAACATTATTGGCAGTTAGCTCAGATGCGATGCGAAGCAAATTAAGCGAATACATAGCCATCCAACTGGTTCCATCGGCTTGTTCTAAATATTGACCATTGGGCAAACGCGCATTTCGATCAAATACACCAATATTATCAAGCCCTAAAAACCCGCCTTCAAAAATATTATTACCCTGGGCATCTTTACGGTTGACCCACCAGGTAAAATTGAGCATCAGCTTATGAAATATACGTTCTAAAAAACGTGTATCGCCTTTTCCGTCGTTGGCTTCCTTATCCTGCTTATATATCGTCCAGGTCACCATGGCTAATACAGGAGGGTTTGCGTCTCCAAAGTCCCATTCATAAGCCGGTATTTGCCCGTTTGGATGCATGTACCAGTCGCGGGTCAATAATAATAGCTGTCGTTTGGCAAATGCCATATCCACATTGGCTAATGGAAGACAATGAAATGCCAGGTCCCAGGATGCAAACCAGGGATATTCCCATTTATCGGGCATGGATATAATTGCACGGGTATTCAGGTGTTGCCATTTGTTATTGCGTCCGTTCAGCCTTTCAACAGGTGGTATAGGCTCTTTAGGGTCACCATTTAACCAGTTATGAATATCGTAATGATAATATTGTTTGCTCCACAGCATACCGGCAAAAGCCTGACGTTGTATCATCCCATGGTCCGTATCGCTTGAATGCTGCTGCAGTGTATTATAAAACTCATCTGCTTCTGCTTGCCGGTTTTTGAAGATCAGATCAAAGTCATCAAAAGCATTCTTCGCATCCTGCGTTATCCTTAGGCGAAGCGTTACACTTTGTTTTGCAG
>DATHLW010000354.1:0-3242 GCA_035487675.1 Mucilaginibacter sp.
GCAATAGCAAGAGGCTCCGGAATATCTAAAAGATCAGCAGCCTCTATCATTGAAAAAATAGATTCGGGCAAAGCAATTGTTGCCGTAACAGAAAAAGGAGAATGGGCCGGTTTCTCCTACATAGAAACCTGGGATAATGAAACATTTGTATCCAACAGCGGCCTTATCGTATCGCCCAAATACCGCAACCAGGGCGTTGCATCACAAATCAAAACACAAATATTCGAATTGTCGAGAAGTAAATACCCATTAGCAAAGGTGTTTAGCATCACCTCTGGTTTGGCTATCATGAAGATGAATACCAAGTTGGGTTTTGCACCGGTTACCTATTCAGAGATAGCACACGAATCTCTTTTTTGGGAAGGCTGCAAAAGTTGTATCAATTATGATGTTTTAGAAAATAAACACCGATGCAATTGTCTTTGCACTGCTATGTTATTTGACCCACAATTAAATTAAATATGGCTATGATCAGGTTTATAAATAAAGGATACGATTCATCCGGTGTGAAGGAACATTTTCCTTCCAATCCTATGCATTTTAGTGAGTCAGTAAAATTACTGCAAAAACTGATTGCAACCCCCTCGTTCAGCGGAGAAGAAAGCAACGCAGCAGATATTGTCCAGGAGTATTTATTTAGCTACTCGGTCAAAACAAAACGGCAAGGAAATAACGTTTGGTGCTACAACAAATACTTTGATAATACCAAACCTACCATCCTGCTTAATTCACACCTGGATACGGTGCAACCTAACGAAGGATATACCAATGACCCATTTTGCCCGGAAATATCTGAGGGCAAATTATTCGGCTTAGGCAGTAATGATGCGGGCGGGTGCCTTGTCGCCCTGTTAACTACTTTTTTGCATTTCTATAGCTATAAAGGGCTGCCATTTAATTTGTGTTTCGCTGCTACTGCCGAAGAAGAAAACTCCGGACAAAACGGCATTAAATCCATCCTACCATTATTAGGCACTTTGGACCTTGCAATTGTAGGTGAACCGACCTTATTACAAATGGCTATTGCCGAAAAAGGGAACCTGGTGATCGATTGCATTAGCACAGGGCGTTCGGGACATGCGGCAAGGGATGAGGGTGATAATGCCATTTATAAATGCATGAAGGACCTGGAATGGTTCAAAACATACCAGTTCCCCAACACTCCAAAAGGTGTGTCACCTGTTAAGATGACGATTACTATCATTAAAGCTGGATTACAACACAACATCGTACCGGGAAAGTGTGAATTCACTGTTGATATCAGGCATGACGATACCTTAACGCAGGAACAGATGCTGAATCTAATCAAAAGGAATATATCCTCTCAGATCATAGTACGCCCGGGTTCCTCCGGTGCTTCCTCTATTGGAATAGATCATCCGATAGTTAAAACAGGTATAGAGATAGGCTGCAAAACTTATGTTTCTCCAACTACTTCCGACCAGGCCTGGTTAAATATCCCTTCGGTTAAGATCGGCCCGGGCAATTCAGCAAGGTCCCACACACCAGACGAATTTATTTTCCTGGAAGAAATAAAGAAAGGGATCAATGTTTATATCAAATTACTGGACACGCTGCCACTTATGCTGATCAACAACCCCACAAAATATAGACGTGAGCCGCACAATAACAATTAATACCTAAACCTTAAACAACCTGTGCAACATTGAACGGCCCTAAGTAATTTAGGGTCGTTTATTCTTTAACCCATTTACTTTTAAACCCTAACTTTTTCAATCCTTTCTGTACATCAGGGTTATTCATAAACAGTTTCCATATCAGACCTGTGCGATAATTCTCGATCATCACCACAATTGGCCCCTGGTCTATGGCCAAATGTGTCTTGGCATACCAGTTATGCGATTCGCTAAAGCCATCGGCAAAACCGTATGGCCCCCATATTTTATCACCCAGGTCATAATAAAAATGTTTAAGCGCCTGCATGGAATATTCGGGGGTATATGGGAACGATGATAAGGCTGCTGTAGGCTGTATCACTCCCCTGTCATCTTCAGGGCAATGTGCCACATAGCCTTTAAAACTATCGCCGGCAGTCAATCCCCAGCAGTTGGCGCCATATCCTTTAAAATGTTTCGGATTATCTATGCAATAAGCACGGTTAATGAGGGTATGGTTTTTTGTTTGGACAGCGTAATCAATATCATGATCGTCCACCAAACCATTAGGATCGATACCCATATAGGTGTATTGTTCAAAAAATAGCGGGCCGCCCCCATTATAATTACCCAGCGGAAGAACATAGTTATAGTAAGATTTACCATTCTTCCAGCCTGAGCCTTTTACCCAGCTATTCTCATACAATTCCTTTGATATAGGGTGCCCGGGCGACGAAGCAGCAATAATATAAGTGATCAGCGCCTCGTCATAACCAAATACCGGGAAATTCATATCAAAATCGTTATAAGGGCTCCAGTGCCAGTACAATTCCTTATTATCACCTTTGCTATGCCAGTTCCAGTCTGCTGCATCCCACATTTGCTGTACACGCATCCGAAAATACCTTTCGCGAAGGCTATTTCCTTTAAAATACTCCTTTGCAGTAAGCAGGCCCATCATTAGGTAGGAGGTTTCAACTATATCCGCGCCATCATCCAATCGTCCGAATGGTATAGTTTTACCTGTTTTGCCATTCATAAAATGAGGGTAAATGCCATGGTAGCAATCGGCCTTGATCAGAAAATCTACGATCTTTATCAAGCGTCTTAAAGCTGTATCTCTGCCTATCCATCCACGGTTGACAGCTACCACAGTCGATAAAATTCCCATACCTGAGCCACCGATCGCGCAAGCCTCAGGGCCAAAAGTTGATTTGCTCAGGTTAGGTTCATTATCTGCTTCGTTGATATAATCCCAGTAGTATTCGGCCTTCACTGTATTGTCCCGCTCTCGTGCCAGTCCGCTTACCGGATGGCCAAAATCCCAGAAATATCGGAACGTTTGGCGCTGAACAATATCCAGCAATACCGAGTCACTAACATTTTTTACGATGCCTACAGGGGCAATATCATTTGGGCCGGATGCTTTATGTATAGCACTCTTCTGTGCAAAAGCATTAGATGCCAGCGCAATAAAAATTAAAGCGAAGATTGAAATACGTTTCATTTTTAATTGGTTCCTTCAGGTAATTGAGTGTGCCAATATAATATATTTCTCAGCCCTCAAATCGCTTTTTTTTAATCAGCATTAAACATGTGGAAGACTTTTTCGTATAAAAAATCGGG
>DATHLW010000355.1:0-3612 GCA_035487675.1 Mucilaginibacter sp.
ATCGGGACCACGTAAGCGCATCTGGAAAGTACCTGAGTTTACTTTAGGCAATACGTCGCGGCCAATAATACTAAACAGAACACCTGCAAATCCTATTGAAGTAATCACATAAAATGTTACAACCAGCTTTTTATTAGGCAGCAGGAATGTATCCATAATATTCATATACCATTCCCTGAATTTCTCAAAGCGCGTCACCTTACCATTTCCATAATGTTCGATCGTTTTCTTAACAGACTTCTCTTTTAACGCCAGTGGATCGGCTTCATCATCCATTGCAAAGTTTTTGTCCTCATGCTCATTCTTCATTAGCCAGTTAGCCATAATCGGCACGAAAGTCTGAGCCAGCATATAAGAAGTGATCATGGAGAATGCGATGGCCATTGATAACGGCAGGAACAATGCTCCAGGGATACCATTCATGGTGATGGCTGGAGCAAACACCGCCAGGATACAGAAAAGTATCAGTAACTTAGGGAAAGCGATCTCCTTACAGGCATCCCATATCGCTAATGCCTTTGGCTTACCCATATCAAAATGCTGATGTATGTTCTCGATCGTTACTGTCGATTCGTCAACCAAAATACCAATGGCCAGCGAAAGCCCGCTCAGCGTCATGATATTGATGGTTTGATGAAACAGTGACAGGAAGAATATAGCTGATATCACACAGGTAGGTATCGTCAGGATCACAATCAGGGCCCCACGCCTGTCACCCAGGAACAATAATACCATCAAACCTGTTAGTATGGCACCTATGGCACCTTCTTCAGCTAAACTCTTTACTGCGTTGATTACATAAACTGATTGGTCAAATACGAATGAAAGTTTAACATCTGGTGGTAACAGAGCCTGGAAACGCGGTATAGCCTTCTTAAGGTTCTGCACTACTTCCCAGGTAGAAGCGGATGCCGATTTCGTAATCGGTAAATAAACCGACCGTTTGCCGTTGATAAGAGTATAACCGTTGGTAACATCCGCGCCATCCTCAACGCTTGCCACATCACGCATAAACACGGTTTGCACACCATTTTTTATCAGTGGTATATCGCCAAATTCCGGCACTTTTTTGATAGTCGTATTAGCGGGGGTCAGGTAGTTAAAATCACCTACACGCACGTTACCGGCCGGTGTGTTCTGATTATTATCACGTAACGCCTGCACGATCTGGTCGGGGGTTAAATTATGCGCACGCAGCAGCGTAGGGTCAACCTTGATAACTACAGTACGCTGGTTGCCACCAAAGGGGGCCGGAGCAACCAGTCCGGGTATGGAAGTAAATGACGACCGGACGTATACTAGCGCATAATCCAATAACTCATTATTACTTCGGGTCGGGCTGCTTAATACCAGTTGTCCTACAGGTAATGTCGAAGCATCAAACCGGAGTATAAACGGCGGTTGCGACCCTTGCGGAAAGGCGGATTGCGCCCTATTGGTATAGGCCGTCACCTCCGCGGCGGCCTGGGCCATATTGGTACCTTCGTAAAAAGTAACTTTGATCAGGGTTAATCCCTGTACGTTTTTTGTTTCGATGCTTTTAACACCGGATACGAACAACAAAAGGTTAACGTATTGTTTACCAAAATAGGCCTCCATCTGGTCGGGGGTAAAACCGCCATAAGGGTGAGACACATAGATCACCGGTAGATTTAGATCCGGAAATATATCGATCTTAATGGTGCGGACAGCATTAATCCCGAAAAAGAATAAGCCCGCTACGATAACCAATATGGTGATCGGTCTCTGCAGCGCTCCTTTAATCATTCCCATTTATTTGTGTTTTGTTTTAGATTAAAAATTATTGATAAATAGCCCAAAATCGCCCGTGGCTGCCGCTTTATACAACAACGCCTGCCATACATTATTATAGGCAATATCTTTATCTACTTCCGCACGGTTCAGTGTATATAATGCCTGAGTAAAATCGACGATATTGGCAAGGCCATTTTTGTATAAAGTATATTTCTGAATATAAGCATCGCTGGCTGCTCTTACTTCAACCGGGACTTCCCTGTAATTTTTCAACGCATTAAATATTCTTGTATCTGCAAGCACCTGCTGATCGTGCAGCTGCTGACTAACCAGGTTGTATTCATTTTGAAATTGCTCCGAAATAAATTTCTGTGATTTTACCTGGTAATGTACCCTGAAAGGGTTTGTGATATTCCAAACGAAGCCAACACCAAATAAATAATTATATCGTGTTGGATCTACCCCGCTCCCATAACTGCTATTATAGGCACTCTGATCAGCACCGTAAGTTGAACTAAACCCCGATCCCCTGCCCTGGTAAACACCAAAGAAGCTAAAGGTAGGATAACTAAATGTGCTCAGGTATTTAGCCTGTTCGTCACTCACACCAATACGGTTGCGATAATATTTTAATAAAGGGTGATCATCAGGATTAATCGTCGGTTGCTGATCCGTATTATTAGGCGTTTTGGTCACAAATACGCTGTCCAGCAAAAAGTTTTGCGGTGGTATGCCGAGATAGTTGGACAATTGGTTGCTTTGATCCTGTACAGTTTGCTGCGCATTCGTTAAAGAGATTTTAGCGTTTGAAACTTCGGCATTTGCTAAAGACGAATCTACACCGGGATTAAGCCCATTCCTGACCCTGGCGACAACCACTTTTTGAAGATCAATACTGCGATCGAGGTTATCCTGCTCGGCTTTGGCTAATTGCTGTGCGGCCAACAAATTGAGGTAAGCAGTTGCTACCCTCACCTGGTGTTGTAACTGCTCCTGTGCCAGGTCGTTCTCATCAAGAGACACAACTGTTTTTTGCACCTTAACTTTCTCTTTTGCCCGCCCGAACGCGAAAAAGTCCCAGTTAACGTTAGCAAGATACAGGGCACCGAAGGCTGCGTTCCAGTTTTGATGAGGAAGTGCCGGACCGGCTGAGGCCACGCTTAAACCGCGATAACCGTAAAGAGGGCCGTTTTGCCCATTGATAGTACCGTAATCCTGTTGTGCCGATAAGTTCACATCGGGCAGGTATTCGGTTTTTGTTTCTTTTAGATAAGCTTTTGAAGCATTTAACTGACTGGCTTTAGCTTTGATGGATGCGTAATTGCTAAGCGCCAATTGCTCCGCGTCTTTCATAGTCAGCACTTTGTCCTGACCGTATGCCTGAACGACGCAACAAAAGCCTAAAAAAACATAGAGGAAATGCTTAAAAGGCATGTTTAACATAGACGTGTAAATTTGACACGACAAAATTAGATATTAAACCCTATATGAAAAAAATGAATTAATTTTGTTACAATCATTAAAATTACTAATAATGAACATAGCATTGCATCATTTTAGGTTAGTTGATACGATTTCGAAGGAGGGAACACTAACCAAAGCCGCTAAAACACTGCATCTTACGCAGTCAGCATTGAGCCACCAGCTAAAAGAGCTGGAACGGGAACTTGATGTAGAGGTATTTGAGCGCCAGGGCAAAAGGTTACATTTATCTGACCAGGGCTACAGGTTTTTGCGTTCTTCAGAAAAAATTCTTGCTGAAATTAAATCATTAGAAGAAGATATCACAAACTATAAAATGGGCCGCACCGGCAAGCTTAGCATAAGTATGCAATGTTATACTGCTTACCATTGGCT
>DATHLW010000356.1:0-6914 GCA_035487675.1 Mucilaginibacter sp.
ACATTTTCCAGGGCCAGATCATTATAATAATTGGTAAAGAACCAGTTATTGAAGAACCAGTTCAGGTTTCTGCCTGATCCGCTGTTCATCGAGTTAAAATAATCCCATGGTATTGGGTGCTTGCCATGCCAGTTGCTCATATAATTATGCAATGCTTTTTTGAATAATTCATCACCCAGCATATCTTTCAAAGCCAGGTAGCTTAATGAAGGTTTCCCGTAAGCATTGTTTCCATAAGCACCGCGCTCTTCGCTTGAAGGGGTGATCACGGGCAGATCCTCTGCTGTTGAGCGGTCATGTATCCAACCCGTAACGCGGAATTGCTTATAAAATTCCTCAGCTTTGGCATTGCCTACTTCCGTCCGTCCGATCAGGAGCTCATAGGTGGTTGCCCAACCCTCGTCCATGTAAGCATAACGGCTTTCGTTAATACCCATATAGAAAGGGAAGTAAGTATGTGCTATCTCGTGATCCTGCACTAACTGGGCGAATTTCAGGTCTCCGGTATGACTATCGTTCACCATCATCGGAAACTCCATATCAGCAAATCCCTGGAAGGCGGTCATCTTAGGGAAAGGGTAAGGTACCCCGGGCCAATTGTGCGAAAACCAACCCAAAGCATTGCGACCAAATTGCACTGAATGATGGAAGTCCTGCGATTTATCAGGAAAAGCAGCCTGCATACTTGCACGGCGGTTAGCGGCATCATCAACCAGCACGCTGGCAGCATCCCAATCATAATGATCACTGATACCGACGGCTACATCGCTGATATCGCTGGCTTTCCATGTCCAGGTATTCCAGCCGTTTTGAGCGGTGACACCTTTTTTAGACAGATCTTCTGCTGTAGCAATGTGTATGGTCGAGTCGCTGGTAAAGGATTTTTCCAATCTTGCAGCATACTCTGGCTGTAAAACCTGTTTAGCGTTTTGCAAAGTCCCGGTAGCCCAAACTATAAAGTTTTTAGGGACGGTCACGTTCAATGTATAGTCATTAAAATCGTTATAAAACTCCTGAGCATCCAGGAAATCGAGCCTGTCCCAGCCATTGTAATCATCATAAACCGAAACACGCGGGTAGAAGTATGCCAGATAAAAAGAGGTTGAATCGATAACACCCTCCCTACCCGGGCCTTTAGCTAATTGATAATGCCAAACGATATCCAGTTTGACTGAATCGTGTGGCATCAATGGTTTTGATAAACTTACACCCTGGTTAGTAGCACTCGCGGTTGTATTGTTCCAGTTTTTTTTCTGCCCGTCCACCTTAAGTGAATCAACCTGAATGCCGTCTGTTAAATAATTAGCAGGGGCGCCAGAGAACCTTGCAGCACCAGGCCTGTGAATGTTCATGATCAACTTCATATTTAGCCTTCTAAGGGTATCCGGGCTATTGTTGATGTAGGTGATCTGTTCAGTCCCTTGCACATTAGGATTTGGTGGAGCAGTAGTAATACTAATGGTATAACGTCCAAAATTTTGCCAGTAATTTTTACCCGGGCGGCCATCCGGCGACCGTGTACCTTTTTGATAGGCTAATTTAATATCGCGTGGTGTGTAAAGTTCCTGGGCGTTGGCCTGCAGAAAAATCGCAGCAAGAAAAACTGATAACAGGGTATATTTTAGCATTTGTGAAAATTTGAGGCAAATTAAGTATTAATTACCCAGAGCCTATATGCTAAAATCAACTATTTGTAAGTGAGGGATGTTAATATAAACTAAAAACTTTGTAAATAAGTAGTTACAAAATTTGCATAAAACACATTAATTCACGTACTTTGAATTAGTTATTTTAATAGGGGTATTAAATAACTTTTCTGAAGCCAGATCGCGAGGTCTGGCTTCTCTTTTTATTCATAATTTTGATTTACAGTTTGTCCCATTCCCTTTTTCCGCAAATATTACTTTTGCTCTACAGTTTTTCTTTCCAGGTATTCTTCCGATATTAAAGTAAGAAGCCTATCATTATCCACATTCTCATCAAAGCACTCGGTAACCATTTGGGTAATTCTATCATCTCCCATAAAACCGGCTATCATCTTTAACATTCTGAATGAGGTCAGTTCAATATTTTCTATCAGCTGCATATATAAAATGATATCCATATCATTTATTATAGTTGATTTGCCCGAGTTATTGCTGAGGTTAAAAGCCTCCTCAATAACCGATTTGATCACCTCGCAACCCTCGTCTGATGCTTTGGAATCCAGAAGCCTATACATTTCATCAATCCTTAATTGTTGCTTTTTGACATCTTCCAGATCTTCGCGAATAGCCAGTTTCATGGTATTAAATGATGCTATTCCCTGCAAGTCGGGTAGGTTCCTGGCCAGGTAGTCTTTGGTGCAATTCACCCTATTGAGTTGATGAATAAACAGAAGCTTCAGATCAATCCCGGTTTGTGTCATATTAAGAGTTTCCATGGTAGTAAAAGTAAATAGTGTAATGATGGTCAACAAAGAAATTGATAATGTGTTTGTTATACCATGTTCTCCGGTGCACAATTACATAAAACAAAGTAATCTCTGGCTTATGCGAGCCAGGTTTAGCCAACCCGCATAAGTAGAGATTACCTTGCCTAATACTAATTATTGATTTGTCTTTAATTTACAGATCAAACAACCTGTAATTAAGATCAATCCGGTAGATGCAGGGCCTGTTTAATTTGGTTGTAGTTTTTAGGGTTAATGCTGCCTAATGTATGAACCCCGCCCGGTATAATAATATACCTGAAACTATGCGCATTAGATATGGAGCCGTATGCATTCGAACTGCTTGCCAGGTCGATCCTGACATTGCCGAGTGTGATCAAAGACGACCATGAATCGATATTTTGAGTTGCACCATTCATATACGTGATCTCGATTGGTAGCGCGCTTACCTGATTTGTGGGCCATATAATTGGGTTATAACCATCCAGTTTGCCATACACTATTACAGTGCCATTATCCAAAATAGCTTGTGTAATTTTTGATGCAGCTATATTGGCGTAAAAATGGTACGTACTAAAAACAGTATCCTTGGTGTAGGATGAAGGCGTTATCCAGTCCGAATAAATTACATTGGCTGTACCTGTAGCTCCGGTTGCACCCACTGCACCTGTGGCGCCATTGGTGCCGGCTGTACCGTTGGTACCCGCAGTACCTTGAGGGCCAGTGGGTCCTGTTGCTCCAGTGGCTCCTATAGGTCCTACCGATCCGTCTTTTCCGCATGATGCCAATACCAATACCATAAAGGCTATTGACAATAATAATAAGTAGTCTGTTTTTTTCATTTGTTCAAATTTTTAATGTTTCTCAATAATGTTTGTGCTGAAAGAGATTATTATGGTTATCTCTCATTCAACAATCCAAAATTGTGAAGAACTCGTCGCAAGTATCTCAGGACAACTACGCAATAGGTACCGTAGTTCTTCCTGAAATGAATTATGTAAAATCCGAAAAGGCGGCAAGTAGATTTACTTAATGGTTATAAGTATTAACAGCAACGTAAATAGATAATTGAGTGACTTTGTTGAGAATAACTGCACTCCATCGTCCGTGTCGATAAAAGCAATGCCAAAAAAGTCATTAATTTATTACTCTGAGGGTGAGATTTACTATTGCCTTCAGCGGTTTGGTTGATTGGGGGATAATTGCACTGAAGATTGCCTTACCTTGCCGCATAGGCATTCATACAAAGCATAGGTAGATAATTTGGTGAGGGACTTATTTACAAATTATGCGTCGCTGGGAAAAGAGTCCTCAGAAAAGGAAAATAATTAGTCTTTTATAAGTTTTTTTGTCAGCTTTGTATCTCTCCAGAACCTGTGAGACAACCTTAAAAAGACCAAAAAATTAAACTCAAGAAATCGTATTATGAAAAAGAATTATCCTGTAAAAATGCTGGCCATTATTTTGATGACAATGATGTTGCCAAACTTATTAAAAGCCCAGACGGACAAAACCAAAAGGCCGAGCCCTCCGGCTACAGCTACCGGAAAAATCGGTGACGCTACCATTACCATAGACTACAGCAGCCCTTCGGTAAAAGGCAGAAAGATTTTTGGCGGACTTTTACCCTATGGTAAGCTTTGGAGAGCCGGCGCCAATGAGGCAACCATATTTCAGACCGACAAGGATATAACCGTTGAAGGTAAAAAACTTGCAGCCGGCAAGTATAGTTTCTTTGCAACCCCGGGCGAAAATGAGTGGACTATCTTCTTTAATTCCGAAACCGGGCAATGGGGTGATAAGCAAGGTGGCGACGCCAATATGGACCCAGCCAAAACTGTATTGACCTTTGTAGTTAAACCTAAAAAACTAAAGGATTTAAATGAGAAGCTTGAGTATTCGGTAATGAACAATGGATTTGGCTTCAAATGGGAGAATACGGATGTGTTTGTTAGTGTGAAATAAATTGTGATCTACTAAAAGACGTCTTAAACTTGCGAAGTTTTAAAGACTTCGCAAGTTTTTCCTTTTCCTGCCCAGTAATGAACAATGGTTTTGATTTGCGATGGGAGTACTCAGATATCTTATAAACTCCGGACATATTGAGATGCTCCAATTTCTACAAGCCGAACACTTACGAATGCTATAATTTCACAAATTTACTTTTGCCAACTAAACTTTTACCATTACTATTCACAACTTGTACTATGTATGTTCCGGGCAACAGGTTACTGATATTCACTTGTGATAAAGCTGGTGATGAAATAACTGTTTTTACAATTGAACCATTGTTATTTATGATATTTAAATCATAGGATGTAGCATTGGCATTAGATGATACAACTTTAATTTGATCAATAGATAGATTAATAGTACTGCCGGCCGGGTTAGGATAAAGACTAATATTATTATTAGTGATGTTATTACTTAAATTTGAATACATCAGTATAACTACCTTCGAATAGCTGATTGTGCCATTCATATCCTCAAGCTTCAAACGGTACCCGTCAGCTGCAATAAGCGGATTTTTATCCAGGAAACTGTATGTGCCCTGCGCGCTTGAAATAGTCCCACCCAAAACATCAAAAGTTTTGCCATTATCAGTGCTTCGTTCCACTGTGAAATTGGTATAGTTTTCTTCGTTTTCGGTTTTCCAAACAATTTGGGTTCCACCAGCTAATTTAGCTGCAGTGAAATCTAATAAATGTAAGGCCCAGGCCGGGTTTTGCCGTATAACTAAACTGAAACGGTGCGAGCCATAACTATTAGTATCAGCTTTATATAAATTAAAGGCATAAGTAGTATTGTGCCGCATATCCAGTGAGTCCATTTTATAAGCATCCATCAGCCAAATATCAAAAAGCGGGGGGATGTCAACTATATTTTTCATATTTAAGGTATAAATACCATTAGCTTTAGCATTTACCGTTAGGCTGATGGTTTCGCTTGTTTTAGGCAAGGACTGCACCTTTATTGCCAGAGAAATATGATCACTTGACAGGCTGGACAGACTCACAGCGCCGTACCCTAGTTTATAGGGTGCATCCTGGTCCGGAACATAAGCTGTGCTAGAATTGGCGGTAAAACGTAACAGGATATCATCTGTATTCACAGAATCTTTTGCTAATTGCAAGCGCAGGTATTGATTATTGACAACCTGGTCAGCAGGCTTTCCCATCAATAATTTAGGGCTTACCACCTGGGTATTTGTTTTAGCGCCCTCGTTAAAGATCAGCGTTGCACATGAACAGGTAGTCACTACAAAAAAGCCCTGGCCGCTTGATATTATATTGGAAGCGTTGTTGGTACCGATACCGCCACCGCCTTTAACATAAGCACCGAAATTTTTACTTACCGGGTCGAGCATATATATCGTTGTGCCCACACTGGTTCCGTAGATTCCTGTAGTAGAAGTTGTGCTTTGAAAATTTTCCCAGTCGATAGAACTGGCATAAGGGTTGCCCACCAAATTATAGCCCTTTACCGCAGCCGGAGAAGCAGGCGTATAACTTAAGGTTGATGAGGCCGGAGTGAACCAATCTTTTACAGTGATCTGCCCCTGGTTTAAAGTTCCGCTGGTACTTAAAGTTACCGTTTGCGGAACATAGGAAGGAACCGTTTCGGCAGCAAACGTAGTGGAGGTCCTGTTGCCTCTGAAGAAACATAAATATCCGTTACCCACAGGGATATTAATTGATGGGTTACTGGCATCATCCATGGAATAAGTTGGTGACAAGTTAATATTATTAATGCCTTTGAAGTTGCTATTTAAAAATGTAGTGTACAAAGGCGTCATATTTTCGCGGTATAGATAAAGGGTAGGGTTAGCCGCACTGATATTATCAAAACCGCCACTAGTACTTGTAGCGGTAAGAAAGATTGAATTTTTTAAATAGTTAATGCTGTAAACATTGTTGCCTGAAACTGCACTGACATACACGGGTGAGGATAATAAACGGTAGCCCCGGTAGGTAGCGGTGCCCCCGGTGATATAACGCTCAACATTTACATTACCTGTTATAGTACTGCCGACCGGCATTACGCCTACACTTGCTGATTGTGTCGCCATGCTTTTTAAAGTTAAGGCTGCGGGTGATGCTCCGATAACGAGATTACCATTTGTTATAGTGAGTGTACTATAAATATCTACAGGGCCGCCAGTGATAGTTACCGTTCCCCCTACAGAGTTATTGACGGTCATTGTGCCTAATTGTGCGGTATTTGCTGTATTGGTGCCCGTAAAGGTTTGTGATGCTGATGATCCATTCCAGATAATTCCTGATGAATTATTAGCGCCATAAAGGATCTGTCCTGTAGAACTGTTATAAATATTACACCCTACACTAAGCGTGTGTCCATTTAAACTAAATGAGGCGCCGCTTGCGATAGTTAACCCATATATACTTTCATCAGCGGCAAGAGCGGGATAGGTACTCAAACCTGCAGGGATCACTAAATTGGAACTGCTATTAAATTGTGGCAA
>DATHLW010000357.1:0-3892 GCA_035487675.1 Mucilaginibacter sp.
ACCAGGTTATACCTCAGCCTTGCACCCGACTTTTTGGTCGCCACCAATATCACTGCGGTTACCACAGCCAGCAGCAGTCCCTGCCATAGCGAGTGGATCAGCATCCAGCTAAAGGCCTGGATAATGCGGTGGGCGGTGGTATCGAGGTGAAGGTGCATATCCGTCGGTTTTAATTATTTTAATCGCTTATTCTACTCACCCGGTCATTGCTTCGCTCGACCACCCTCTCTCCGGCAAGCTGCAAAGAGGGTTTTTATTTTTCTTCACCCTCTTTGCGCAGCAGAGAGGGTCGACCAGCGTAGCGTAGTCGGGGTGAGTCTTCTTATTTGCCATCAAATCCCTTTAACAGATCCTTTATTTTCTGCAGTTCTTCTGCCGATGTTTTATCATTACCCAGCAAAGCCATCATCAAATTGCTCGGCGACCCGTTATACATCGAGTCCACAAAGCGGCCCAGCATATTGCCTTTCACCCTATCTTCCTGCAACGCTGCACTATAGACGTGCTTCATGCTGCTTTCGTCACGGCTAAGCATTCCTTTTTCTTTCATCACCTGCATCAGCTTCAGCGTACAGGTGTATATCACCGCTTCCTTCTGCTCGTTCAGCTTATCATGCACAAAACGCACGGTGGATGGGCCATACTGCCATAAAACCTGCAGCACGTCCATTTCGGTTTTTGTGGGTACCATTTCAGCGGGAATATCTTTCTTAAACAAACTCATAAACCAAAGGTATGTATTAAAAACGTACGTTGCAATAGTTAAGGTAAAATATTTTTAAATAATTATAAAATTTATTCTCTGAAGCCTATATTACACTCTCAACTTAAATCTTATATGACTCCATTAGATGCACAACAATTTGGCAGAAGGCAAGCCCTAAAAGCTACAGCATTAGTTGCTCTGATACCTTTTTCAGTATTTCTTTATTTAGAAACGAGGGGAGATTTTGCTAACGGGATATTATTTTTCATTCAAGGTTTATTAAATGTACATGTGCTGATAATGCTAGCAATATTGTTTGGGTTGACTTTTGTACTTGGTGGTAAAGCTGGTAAAGAGATAATCCTTCATAAAAAAAATTATCTATTTATTACATTCAAATATGCCATTGTAATTACGTCGGCAATCATTGTTTATGCAGCAGTTGTTGGAATACTTAAGGACGGAGACACATCCTATAATGATTTCACGAAGCGGTTAACGCATTATTTATTGGAACCTTTGCTAAAGACAGGCTCATTGCTGATCATACCTATGCTTCTGATTTGGTTATGGGCCACAAACCAAATTAGATTAAAAATTAATGCCAATCCAGAATAACTCCAGTTGTCCGAAGTCAGAGACTTCTTAACGCATAAAAGGGTTTCTCTAAAGTTAGTCCATACACCTAAAAATGGGAAAATGTTGATATTAAATCCAAATTAACTGAACATTAAAATAATGCTATCCGTATATTAGGTCAGTATTGATTTGAACTAAAAACGAAGAGAGATGAAAAAATTTATTGAGCTGACCGGGCTGGACGATTACAACAACCTGATCAATGTATTGATCAATGTGAACAAAATAGCTTACATGTGCGAGATCGATGGCAAGTGCAACGAGAACTCTGCCTTATCGACTATAATCTGTTTGGATAATAATACCCATGTTTCGGTGATAGAGGATGTTTTCGCCATCAACGAGATCATTGAAGAAACCAGTCTGATCGAGGCGCACCCCTAATTTGCTGTTTTTTCCGTGTATTAAAGCTTTTTGCGGCAGGGCCATCCCTGCCGTCTTTCCCTTCTGGTTTAAGGTTTCGCAGAGCGACTTAAACCAATATTTAGTTGGCTGGCTTTACCCCACCGGCATCAACCAATTTAAATACCTAAAGCATAGCATTTTACCAATAAACAAATTACATTTGTTCTGATACCCCTATCAAAATAGATATACCTCCTATTGTTTGAACTATCCATCGGAAAGAAACCAATTTCTAACATCAAACTTTAATATCATGTATATCACACGCGACATTTTCCATCTTAAATTCGGGCACTTTAAAGACGCCAAGGCTTTATTGGATGATATAAGCACTAAAGGCCTTCTACCTGAAAGTAACAGCAGGCGCGCCCTATCTGATTTTACCGGCGACTCTTACCGCCTGATCCTTGAAATGAGTTTTAATTCGCTGGCCGACTATGAACAGCACCTGCAAACCGGCATGTCCAACCCCGACTGGAAACAGTGGTATGAACAGTTTAAGCAGCACGTTGACCGATCGTACCGTGAAATTTTGAAGGAGGTTTGATGATTGGTTAATCAATGGTTGGTTGATTGGTGATTAGTTAATCGGTGATCAGTTAATCAGTGATTAGTACACGTTGGACTGGATTTATAATTAGGGGTGTTCGAAAGATTCAAAAAAACGGTCATACCGAATTTATTCCGGTATCCCACAGGACATTCACGCTTGCTTGGTCTGCGATTTGCCTATAGTAGACTTGTCTATCTCACACTCTTCAGGCGGGATGCCGAAATAAATTCGGCATGACCTCGGGTTTTTTATAAGTTTTACTGGGCAAATAAATCTTTCGAACACCCCTAATTTATAATCCTCGACCTTAATAATGCTGAATCAGGATTGTAAATCCTCGGTCAATCCGATCGTGCTGCGTCATTTATTTCGTGGATCACGTTGTCTAATTTCGTTGTAGCTCCTTTTAGAAAATGGAATATTTGCTTGTTATGTTCACTCGTAATTCCTTGCTCCTCGATAAGATCAACAAGACCAATAATACTTGCGACAGGACTCCTCAATAAATGGGAGTTTTTAAAAGAGACGACCTTTAATTGCTCTACTTTTTCTTCCAATGCATTCTCAAGTTCCACCAGTTTTGTGACATCTTCAACCTCCCTGATAATTTTAAAAATATGATCGGCAGTATCTTTTTCGAGAACCATTTGACGTGAATTGACCCATATATAATAACCGTCACTTCTGCGCAGGCGCACAGTCATTTCGATAACTTCGTCATTTTTCGAATGAATAATTTTTTCTATAGTTTCCTGCACTTTCCGGAGATCGTCAGGATGGATAATGCTTCTATAGAAATCGCTGCTTAGTTTTAAATATTCATCCTCGGAATAGCCTAACATTTGGTGCGCCAAACCACTTGAAAAAGCTAATTTGTGATTAGAAAGGTCATACGCCTGAAATTCAACATGCGCTACCTCAAAAAGTGAATGTAAAAATTTGATCCCCGGTCTCATCACATAAATATAAAAGTAAATTAATGCAATTGTGAGATTCTCAGGCATTAAAAAAGATATACCCCAGGTCAATGTTATTCCCGATTTATAATTTATAATCCAGGACTAATGATCGCAAATGCTACCACCCTGAAAATCATCAAAAATACCGTGTTTTAACGGTGTCATATTCGTGTTTTCACGGTATTATCTTATTGTAATAGGAGTTAACTTAGCATCTTCGTCGGTCAGGATTGGTAATCCACGGAAAAAATGCTGGATTGGGATTTACAAACCACCTAAAACTAAGCTAAACTGCTACCATATCAACAACTAACCACCGGACAAAAAATCATCATCGTGACACAGGCCAATTCAAACAGGATCATTGAGAAGATATTTTCAAGCGACTTTTTTAAAAACGTGAATACAGCGGTCCTGGTAAAACAATACGACATTTCATCCGACCTGCGCCTGGCCAATTCCACAAAACGAGTGGTCGTAGCACCAAAGATTCAGACAAGCCCGGACATCAGCAGCATTCCCACTGAAGGTATTATCATAATAACTCCGGGAAAGTATCAGTTTCTAAACAATATCACCTGGACCCCGCTTGATTCGCGTCCGGCCATCCTTATACAATCCGACGATGTA
>DATHLW010000358.1:0-2477 GCA_035487675.1 Mucilaginibacter sp.
TTGGTGATATTGAATCGTTTGCCAATCTCTTCCAAAGATAAGGGCGAAAATGCTCCAAGTCCGAAAAACATCACTAATAATTCGCGGTCGCGTTTGCTTAATACTTTTAATGAATGCTGTATTTCTTTTATTATAGAATCATGTACTACATAGCAATCCGGACAGGAATCGTTGCTTTGTAAAATATCCAGCAGGGTATAATCATCATCTTCTCCGTAGGGTTCGTCAATAGATACATTAATACCAGATTTATTGGACAATTCTACAACCTTCTCCACCGGTATTTCCAGATACTCAGCCAACTCCTCACTACACGGTTTCCGACCATATTCCTGCTCTAATTTAGCATATGCTTTATAAAGCTTACTCAGCATAGTAAGCTGATTATAAGGCAGACGCACCATGCGGGCATGCTCAGCGATCGCTGTGATGATCGACTGGCGTATCCACCATACCGCATAGGAGATAAATTTGAAGCCTTTTGTTTCGTCGTAGCGCTTCGCAGCAATAATTAGCCCCATATTCCCTTCATTGATCAGATCGCCTAAAGTAAGTCCCTGGTTCTGGTACTGCTTGGCTACTGAAACCACAAAGCGCAGATTGGTTTTGGTAAGGCGTTCCAGTGCAGCCTGGTCACCTTCTTTTATTCTTCGCGCCAACATCACTTCTTCCTGGGTCGATAAGAGGCCTATCTTGTCAATTTCATTAAAATATTTGTCCAATGACTTGTATTCGCGCTGTGTAATGCTTTTTGATATAACTAACTGTCTCATACTGCTTTGATTGATGGTAGATTGAAGTTGATTTATTTAGTTTTTCATACGGTCAACTTTTGTTAGTGTATTTGCCGGTGAGTTTTGAACGGCTTGAAAATGCTTACCTAACAAATAACAAAGGCTCATAGCTAATGCAAATAGGATATTCCTGATTGCCCGCTGAGTTTTAAAGTTATAGTTGGCCTCTGTTTTCCGATAAACATTCTCCAGGTTGTTCATAGCTTAAGTTTTATTTGTAAAGGCAGGCAATATTAAAACCTGCCTTTAAACAGCACACCAACATTTAACCGACATAAGAGATCATAAATTAAAGGCGTAAGCAACACGTATTGCAAGGAAATTGCTTGTGCTGCCGCCATCAAAGAATTTTTGATTGCTTTCAAACCTGAAGCCGGCATCGATATAGTTTTTACCGCCTACATTCAACAATACACCTGCCTGCGGGGCATAAACAAAAACAGTTGATTTATCGGCCCCCACATCATTTTTATTTGTGAGGAAAGACACCCCAGCTTCGCCCTGTATATATACCTGTTTGATTATAAAATATTTAAGACCGGCTTTTACAGGAATCAGATGAATATCAGGTATAGTATATTGGCTTTTGGCAAAAAAATTACTATACCCGCCATTTATTGTAGCGTATAATTGATTCTTGAGTATCGGGAAATCGCCTTGTATCGATCCGCCCAGGTTCCAGTCATAAGCGTTCTTTAATGAACCCACGGGGATGCCCGCATCTGCGCCAACACTTAACCTGATCCCTGATGCGTAAGATTCGGTTTTGCTTGTAGTGGTTTGCGCATTTGAACGCAAGCCAAAAAATGAAAGTAATGCAATTGCAGCAACACTGATTTTAATCGAATTTTTCATGGTTTTAGATATTATATTAAACAATTAATTAGATGCTATTTGATCAATACAGCCAGCAAACCGACAGCAGTGTGATAGATGGAAGTTGAGGTTACCTGCATTGATTTTACTTTCAATACCAGGTCTGCCAATACAGATCGTTTTGTTTCCTGGTCATTGTTGTCTGCAGGAGGTATCGACATATATATTATGCCAATTAAGCAGATGGACATAACCGCATGGGTAAATACAAATATTGTTTCCATAGTTTTTCAGTTTAGTATACCTGTAAATATTAATTCCATTTAGCACTTTCGCTGATACAGTTATACCAAAGCAATGCCAATATGTTAAATATTTGACTATCAGAAACTTAATTAAATTTAACTAAAGAATTTATCGCTTTATTTCGCTAGTTATCGAATTTTTAAGCGAAATATGGTAGAGTATGTGAGTTAATTTATATAAACTCATTAAAAAATCATGAATATAAAAACCGCAATGCTGCGCTCTCTTAGCTGTTTTTGGGATTCTAAACAGTTGCCTGCGGCCCTTTGAAATCAGGCAATTCTCTGTAAATATTTTCGTACGAAAAGTCCTTTGATAAAAATCTGCTTGTATCATATGCTACGCCAACTCTTAAGACTCTTAGCCCCGATACTCCCTGCAGATCCTCGACGTCAAGATGTTCTACTTTGTAAGTTAAAACCCCTGCCGATTGCAGGATGCGTATATACCGGCCATATTCTTCTTCTTCCTCAACCTTAGAATATACGATGGTTATTGTTCCCTCAGCGGTAATGCGCTCGTGTGTACCTTTTATGTAGGCCTTATCTATACGTTTTTTGA
>DATHLW010000359.1:0-7149 GCA_035487675.1 Mucilaginibacter sp.
TAGCCAATGTTTATTTGCGCCAGGGTTTTGAATACATGCGCATGTCTGATTATTACAATGCTATTTCAACTTTTCAGAAGGCAAAAAAATATGCACCGGAATTCAAAAATATGAATGCATACATAGCTTATGCTAATAATCGCCTGGGTAATTTAGTGGACGCAGGGAAATATTATAACGATCTGCTGAAAACTGACAGTACAAAAGCAGAATATATTGAAGCAGCATCAAACACTTTTAAAGCGATAGGGGACACATCTAAAGCGCTTCAGATTTTACAAAAAGGGAGGAAGCATGTGCCCGATGATAAATTTTTGTTGCTTGATGAAGCCAATATTTATAATAATCAGAGAGACTATCATGCATTAGAGCCGTTATTGCCGCAATTATTGGAAGAAAATCCTAACAATGAAGAAGTTGCTTTTATAGGAGCCAATTGTTATGATCATTTGAATAAATTTGATAAAGCAGAATCATTATATTTACATGCTATTGAGTTGAACAGTTCTTTATATGAGCCCGTGTATAATCTTGGTATTCTTTACTTTAAGGCCGGTTTATTAAAACATGGTGAAGATGGTTCAAAAGATATCGCAAGGGCAGGACAGTGGCTTGAAAAAGCAAGCGAAATATCTCCAAATGATGTTAAATGCCTGCAATTATTGCAGATGATATATACAAAAACAGGCAATCAGGACCAAGTCGATAAAATAAACGCAAAACTTAAATTATTAACCAATCAATAAAACATGAAAATTAAAGTTTTAATGACGGCCCTTCTGGGGGTGATCACTATAAGCGCATTTGCTCAAAAGGGCGAATTAAATAACGCACAAACGGCGTATGAAAAATATGATCCTATTGCAAGTGCGAACTTTGCTATCGCAAAGCCCATGTTAGCTGATGCAAAAACGGCAATAGACAAGGCATCAGCTAATGCCAAAACAGCCACATTGCCTCAAACGTATGCTTTAAAGGCCGCTATTTATGCATCCTTAGCTGCGCATGAAGCTGATGCTGCTGCAGTTGCTACAGAAACAGCTACTTCAGAGGAAGCCATTGGCAAAGCAAAAGAAGCAGACACAAAAGGTGAATTCAAGAACCTGATAGATCATGCAAGCCGTGAGCTGGCTCAAATACAACTGGATAAAGGCGTGAAAGCTTACCAGGAAAAAAAATATGATGAAGCTTATAACGCCTTTGTAGCCGAAGGGAAAATATTACCCAATGATACTACAGCGATGCTTTACGCAGGAGTTTCAGCCGCGAACGCAAAAAATTATACCGGAGCTTTAGCAAGTTATAGCAAATTGCTGACTACAGATTATAAAGACAAAGCAAAGATATATGCTGACATGCCAACCTTTTATTTGTTAAACAAAGATACTGCCGGTGCTGTTAAAATAGCCAGCGAGGCTGTAACTAAATTTCCGAACGATGCAAACCTGCGCAAGGAGGAGATTGAAGTGAGTTTGCAGGCCGGTCAGCAAAATGACCTGGTTGCGAAAATAGAAGCTGCTATCAAAGCTGATCCGAATAATAAAGCCCTTTATTATTACTCAGGTTTAACCTATTCGCAAATAGCCGAAGGCGTGCAAAAAGACATTGCTAAGTTGGAAAAAGCCGATAAAGCTGCGGCAAAAGCTAAGCCAGGAGCAAAAATTACGCCTAATCCGCAAATAGCCAAACTTCAGCAAACCAGGTTGGAGAATTTTGCAAAAGCTACTGGACAATATAAAAAGGCCGTTGAAATAGATCCTAATTATTTTGAAGCAATTTTAAACTTAGGATACGTAACTATGGCTCCTGCAATAGATGCCTACAACGCAGCGCAATTTCTGAATGATCAAAAATCATACGATGCAGCTATGAAAAAGGCCGCCGATCAGTTTAATGTTTCCAAACCATACCTGCTAAAGGCTGTTGAATTGAACCCTAAATCCGGAGAGGCACTGTTAAACTTAAAATCTTATTACCTGGGCATTAAGGACATGGCCAATGCTAACGAAACACAAAAGAAAATAGACGCCCTGCCTAAAAAGTAATCGCGAGGGGAGAGTTATTTTAAAGGCCTGCTTATTTTGCAGGCCTTTAAAACTTAGATATTACTGGCAACAATATATCGATCAAGTTGAATTTATATTGGGATAACTTTCTAAGCATAGATTTTAGCTAAACGGAATAAAAAGAAAGTGGTATCTCTTACGTCAGTGCTGGCGGTTCCATAGGCAATAATTTGAATAGATATAAGTTATTCTCCGATTTTTAAACAATTTTATGATAAACCTTTATTTATTGGTGCAATCAATTTTCGAAATGCTCATGAAAAAGCCTTCAAAAGCAGTGATTTAGGGGTTGCTATTAGCTTTAGACTTACCATTTCTGTTAGCAATAAAATTCTTCAGACTGTTCTTGATATAACCGCCCCATGCATTTGAACAGTCATTGTAACATTCACCTTCGGGTACTAGACCCAGGTGAGTAAATCTGATTTGAGTTAGGTTGTCATGGGAGGTTAATTCAAAAATAATTTTAGTATCGGTCCATTCGTCTTTCTCTTCAATAAAATTAAGTTGACTTTCAGTAACGAGCCAGACTATTTTTTTACCAGGAATTAATTCGGTTATCTTTTGTTTAGAATAGTGATACGGTTCGTAACGATATGTGAACTCATCATTGAGTTTATTGGTGCTGCCCTCAACTCCGGGGTTGCCTGTCCACCATCCGCTAACGTTGATGATGGCATTGAATACTTCTTCGGGGGTTTGGTCTACCAATATTGTAGTAGTGAAATCTGGTGTGTCCATATTTATGAATTTTAAATTTATTCGACAATCATCCCCGCGGTTAGGTTAAGAATGGTCCCGGTTATTGCGCTGCCTTCATCAGAAGCCACAAATAGCGCTGCGTTTGTTAACTCCTCAAGCGTAGTCAGGCGGTGCCTGTGTGTCTGACCTTCCATAACAGAATGAAATTGATCAAATGTTATACCATGTGCTTTTCCATGAATATCCCACACCTCGTCAATAAGCGATGTCTCTGGTATGCCGGTCGTCAGGAGGCAAACTGATCGCACCCCCCGCTCACCACATTCCACGGAAATAGAACGGCAGAGTGCTTCTATTGCCGCCCAGGCAGGCACCATGCCACCCACAAACGGGGGGCTGATGCGGCTTGCATTTGGCGTATGCATTAGGATGACTCCCTGACCTTGCTCAACCATATGCCGTGCGGCGATTTTGGAGGTCACGAAATGAGACTGCGTGTAGGTAGTTATCGGGAGGGAGAAACTCTCCACTGAAAGTTCAGTGAGCGGAATACCCTGAATGCCCTTTTGAGGGATACCGATCGCATTGAATGAAATGTCGATTTTGCCGGATTTCTTAATAATCTCAGCCATATGCTTTTCTACTGCCAATTCATCAAGCGCATCAAGTTGAGCTGTCTCTATGTCCCCGCCCTCAGATAAAATTTCATCAGCTATGATTTTGATTTTCTCTATTGTGCGACCCGCCAAAAAAACTTTAGCTCCCTCCCTTGCAAATGATTTTGCGATTGCTCCTCCGACGGTGCCATCTCCGTAAACAACGGCAACTTTGTGTCCCAATCTTTTCATAATGTTTTATTTATACCAAAAGTACCATCTTAATTTAGCCGCAGACTGGTGTTAAATAGACATTATATAGGGTTGATTTGGACAAAATAATCATATATCTTTATTTAAAAATTCTACTATGAAACAAGTGGTAATCATTGTGCCGAAAGGCAAGGCTAATCTGAGCAGTATAGCTGGTTCGTTTGAAATCCTGACCGGTGCGAACAGGTATTGGCAAAAGATGAAAAACAAGCCTATGTTCGATATTCGTATAGCAGGTTTTGTGTCGGAATTGAAATTAGATGGGGGCTTCTTTTCGGTTCATCCTGTAAATATTGAGGAAATAAAAAAAACCGATCTGCTGATCATACCTTCCGTTTCTTATGATGATAATTTACTTAAAGAGAATGTGGCACTCATTAACTGGATCAGGGAGCAGTATAAAACCGGCGCTGAAATAGCGACGATGTGCTCAGGTGCATTTTTGCTGGCCGCTACGGGCTTGCTGGAAGGAAAAACCTGTTCTACTCATTGGAATTTGGCAGACAATTTTAAGCGACTGTTTCCAAACATTGATCTTCATATAGATAAACTGATCACTGCCGAAAAAGGCATATATACCAACGGTGGCGCATACTCATTCTTGAACCTGATACTATTCTTAGTTGAAAAATATTTTGACAGGCAGACGGCTATTTACTGCTCAAAAATATTTCAGATCGATATGGATAGAACATCGCAATCACCTTTTTTCATTTTTCAAGCACAAAAAAACCACGGTGATGAATTGGTTTGCAAAGCGCAAACCTATATTGAAGAAAATTTGAGCGGAAAAATCTCATTCGAGGAGCTGGCCTCAAAACTTGCTATCAGCAGGCGAAATTTTGACAGGCGTTTTATCAAAGCTACAGGTAATACGCCGGTGGAATACTTACAGCGCGTAAAGGTAGAAGTTGCGAAAAGTACTTTAGAAAAAGGCAGGAAAAGCATTTTTGAGGTCATGTATGAAGTGGGTTATTCAGATGATAAAGCGTTCAGGGAAGTTTTTAAGAAAATAACAGGCTTATCTCCCTTGGATTACAAAGCAAAGTATAATAAGGAAGCCGTTTTGATTTAGAATCGGTTATTGATTCATTAGTTGCTCTTAGTTGCAGTCATAGGATAGACTGTCCAGACTTCTAAACGCACATAGTTCATAGTGATTATCCGGGTCGCCATTTACACAATCAAGCCAGGTTTGCAGTGCTATATTGGACGAGCAGGGGCCATAGGTAAAGATTCTGATTGTTCTTTTTTGTGATTCTTTTTGCAGTATTTCCATCATATCTTGCAGCATGCTTCCTTCAAAAGGAGTGTACATAAAGAATACCGTTCCTTTAGAATAGTCCCCTTTACGGGCATCTGTGTTTATAAATTCAACATTTGATAAGTTTAGCTGTGACGCACATGCTTTTGCATAATCACAATAAGCCGGCTCATATTCAATTCCCCTGGCTGTGGCCCCGCTGATCAAATTCACCAGCATAGCTACCTGGCCTAAACCAGATCCTAAGTCAAAAAAGACATCATTTTTGCTTAATTGCGCCAGGTCTGTCATTTTTAGTATTATTCTTGCAGGTGTTTTTTGATAAAATACCATTTCCGGTTCAGCAGCTATTGTTGCATTGGGAACTGCTTCTACTGATAATAGCTTATTGATAAAAACATCCAGGTTATCATATCCAATCTTATCCGGCTGGCCGATCTCGCTAACATTATATCCCATGTATTTACTAATCATTTCATTGAAAGAAGATTTAGTATAAATGCCGTTTCTGATGTTTTCCCGGAGTTGCTTAAACAAGTTAGCATCGATTCTTTCCAGCTCGTACTTCGCTTTCTCTGCCCGTAGCTTTAGTATATCCAGTTTCTCTTTCAGTTTTATATCTGGCGACAATATTTCAATCCGATCAAGTATATGGAAATCAATGAAGTCAATAGCATCAGCCCGGCTATAGAAATTTGTTTCTTCATAAAGAGCGGCATTCTCTTCAATGGCACGGATGTCAGATTCCATCTCTGTTATAATCATTATTGAAGCAGTATTCATAGATAAAAAGATACAAGCCAAAGGTAATGCACCGGGAAGATGCCTGGCGATATATTTAAAGCTGCCAATAATCTTTATTCAACAAGGAAAAGGGTCGAAATTTGTTATTCACCTTACACAAGTTCAAAGAAGACAATCGTGGTATATGCTATATTTGCGCCCAACTATGTCAGATATTATTGATGCTATCAGCATAAAACTTGAGAAATTAACAAGCCTGAGCCAGGGCTTTAAAGCTTATTTATACGACTGCGACGGTACGCTAGCCGACAACATGGGCGCTCATAAGGAAACTTACATCAAAGTAGCAGCAAGCAAAGGTCATGTTATTCAGGGCGATATTATTGATGAACTTGCCGGTTGGCCTGTGATAAAAGTAATTGACGAGATCAATAAAAGATATAATACCAATTTTGATCCACAGGAATTTGTGGAGATGAAATATAAACTGTTCCTGAATGAGTATATTGAAAATACGCTTCCAATAGTGCATGTTGTTGACCATTTGAAAAATCATGCCCAATCAGTAAAAATTGGTGTGGTTTCAGGCAGCGGCCGTGTAGCAGTGGAAAAAACACTAAAAGTGTTAGGCATATATGATTTGGTTGAAGTAATGGTTTGCGCAGGCGAAACAGGTAAAGGAAAACCACATCCCGATCCTTTTTTGAAGGCTGCTGAAGCATTAAATGTAAAACCTGAAGATTGCCTGGTATTTGAAGATGGTGAAGCCGGTACCATCGCTGCAGAAGCTGCGGGTATGAAGTGGGTGAGAATTGATAAATTATAAGAATGGAGTATTAACTCATCTTGTCACACTCCTGAAAGCCGCGAGATATTTATCAATATACAAATGCTTTGTAGCTGATTTATATTGCATGATAAACCGTGGATGCTCTAGTGCTATCAGATTGTTGAAAAACCGGTGTTCATCATTCAGCTTGCGTAGAAACTTTTCGTTTTTACCGGTTCCAAAGCAAAAGCAGGTATCGGTTTTGATACCAAAATCAATTTGTTTGCGAATGTTTTCGATCATAAAAGGATAAACAGCTTCCACCAGTTCTTTACTGTCGTAGTAATTGTAGTTTGTTTCCTTGCCTTTTGCATCGATTGATGTAAACCCGAGCGGACAAGGGGAATTGATGTAAAAATCTTTGTAAAAAGCTTCTGGGCCACCGTATGCATTGATCACTTCATAAACAAAAACCGATGACGGTTCGTGCGATACTTTTCCGGTATAAGGTATATGACATTCGCTAACCAGCCTTTTCGGATCAGTGAACGGGATGCCCGTTAAACCACCGCCGAACCTACCAGGATTGATGCCCAAGATAATATGCCTTGGCTCGTTATCATCATAATATTTATGATAAAACGCATCTACGATGCCCATTGTCTGTTCATATTCCCTGAAAGGGTTCATAATACGGATACCCGCGGGCAACGGCCCACCGGTATAGGTTAATTG